>JBIKXN010000509.1:0-2857 GCA_044355765.1 Alphaproteobacteria bacterium | reverse complement strand
GAGGCCCGCGGCGGGCGGCGGCTCGAAGCGCGTAACGTCGGCGACGGTCTCGACCAGCGTCACCGCGCCCACGGGCAGCTGCCCGATCGTTCCGATCACCTCGGGATGACCGGCATGGCCGATGAGGACGATGTGATGGCCGGCCGCGAAATGCCGCTCGGCCTCGTGATGCACCTTGCTGACGAGCGGGCAGGTGGCGTCGACATAGGTCATCGCCCGGCTGCGCGCGGCCGCGGGGACGGATTTGGGCACGCCATGCGCCGAAAAGATCACCGGCCGGTCGTCCGGAACGGCGTCGAGTTCGGCGACGAAGACCGCGCCCTTCGCCTCGAGCGATTCGACCACGAAGCGGTTATGGACGATTTCGTGGCGCACATAGACCGGCGCGCCCCATTTCGCGAGCGCGCGCTCGACGATCTGGATGGCGCGCTCGACGCCCGCGCAGAAGCCGCGGGGGGCGGCGAGCAGGATCTTCAGCCGAGGTTTGGGGGAGGCGGCGAGCATGACGGCGGCGGGGGCCGGATCGCTTGAGGAATCGGGAGCGTTCCGTCTAGTGTCTGCCGCGTCCCGGTGGAACCGCAAGGTTACCTCGGCTCGCCTGCCGCAGGCAAAGCCCGCCGAACCGCGGGGACCCCTCGCGCCGTACGTGTCGCGGCGCCTCCGCCCCGCGTGGGGCAGATCGTTCTGGAGTACGCGTCCCCATGACCAAGCCCGTCGTCGCGCAGAAGGCTCCCTACGGCGTCGCCGTCGAAGCCGGCCGGAAATACTACTGGTGCTCCTGCGGCCTCTCCAAGAAGCAGCCCTTCTGCGACGGCTCGCATACCGGCACGGGGTTGACGCCGCTGGCCTATGAGGCAACCGAGAGCAAGACCCTGTGGTTTTGCGGCTGCAAGGCAACCGCGAACAAGCCGCTCTGCGACGGCGCCCATACCAAGCTCTGAGCGATCGCCCCCGTGTCGCGTCAGGCCGTTTGCCGTGCCCTCGCCATCGGTGCAGCGCTGCTCCTGGGCAGCTGCGGCCCGCTTAGTCGCGAGGACCCGCTGGAGCGCGTCGCCTCCTGTCCGCGCGCCCTGGTCCTGGCCGACGCCGCGGAGGCGACCGTTTTCCGCGAGGGGGCCGGCCGGGACCTGACCGACGTCGTCGCGCGGCTGCGGATCGCCGACGTCACCGTCGACTGCCGGCACGACCCGCAGGGCGCGAAACTCGACCTGCAGGTGGCGCTCACCGCCGATCGCGGTGCCGCCAACACCGTCGGGCGCCAGGAGGCCGAGTATTTCGTCGCGGTCGTGGATCCCGAGGGCAACGTCCTGCAGCGGCAGTCCTTCGCCGTCGCCTTCGCCTGGCCCGACAACCGGCTGCGCACCGGCGTGGTCGAGGAACTCGAGCCGCGCATCGCCAAGGCGACGCGCGCGACGGCTGGCGGGTATCGCGTCTGGGTCGGGTTGCAACTGACCGAAGACCAGCTCGCCTGGAATCGCGGCGGAGGCTCCAGGCGGCGTTGACTCGGACGCGGCGTAGCTTAGATTGACGTTGCTGCCGCGCCGCGGGAGAGATCGTCGTCGAGTCGCACCGCGACCCGATGACGGCGCCGAAGGAGCAACCGCCCCGGAAACTCTCAGGCAAAAGGACCGCGGGCCGCGGAGACTCTGGAAAGCAGGCTGTGCCGGCGACGGTGCGGCCTCACCGAAGATGTAAACGTCCGGCGCCGTTCGGGTCCCGTGCGTGAATCTTTCAGGTCCAAGGACAGAGGGGGCGCGGCGCCAGGCGTACCGGTTCGATCCGGTGGCCCCGTCGCGCGATGTCCGGGGGACCGCCGATGGCCGACCAGAAGCAGGATGCGTTGCGGGTCACGCCGCTGAACGCGCTTCACCGCGAACTCGGCGCCAGGATGGTGCCCTTCGCCGGCTACGACATGCCGGTGCAGTATCCGCTCGGCGTGCTCGGCGAGCACAACCACACCCGCGCCGCCGCCGGATTGTTCGATGTCTCCCACATGGGACAGGTGCGGCTGGACGGCGCATCCGCCGCCGTGGCGCTGGAGACGCTCGTGCCCGCCGACATCGTCGGGCTGGCCGCGGGGCGCACGCGCTACACGCAGTTCACCGACGACGCCGGAGGGATCCTGGACGACCTGATGGTCACCAACGCGGGCGATCATCTCTTCCTGGTCGTCAACGCGGCGTGCAAGGCCCAGGACATCGCCCATATGCGCGCACGGCTGGCCGGGGTTGCGCTGACCGAGCTGGCCGATCGCGCGCTGCTGGCGCTCCAGGGACCGCAGGCTGCGACGGTCATGGCGAGGCTGGCGCCGTCGACGACGGCGATGACGTTCATGAGCTTCGGCGCCGCGACGATCGGCGGCATCCCGGTCTGGCTCACGCGTTCGGGCTATACCGGCGAGGACGGTTTCGAGATCTCGGTCGCCGCGGATGCGGCCGAAGCGCTGGCGCGGCTGCTGCTCGCCCAGCCCGAGGTCAAGGCGATCGGCCTGGGCGCGCGCGACTCGCTGCGCCTCGAAGCCGGGCTCTGCCTCTACGGCCACGACATCGACCCCACGACCTCGCCGGTCGAGGCGGATCTCGCCTGGTCGATCCAGAAGCGGCGCCGCGCCGAAGGCGGGTTTCCCGGCGCGCAGCGGATCCAGGCGGAACTCGCCGCGGGGCCCGCGCGTCGCCGCGTCGGCATCCTGCCCGACGGCAAGGCGCCTGCGCGCGAGCATACCGAGATCACCGACGTGACCGGTCGGCGCATCGGCGAGATCACGTCCGGCGGCTTCGGCCCCAGCGTCGGCGGTCCGATCGCCATGGGCTATGTCGAGGCCGCCTTCGCGGCACCGGGCACGCCGCTGCGGCTGGTC
>JBIKXN010000508.1:0-2862 GCA_044355765.1 Alphaproteobacteria bacterium | reverse complement strand
GAGGACCATGTCCTGGCGCTCGCGGCGGCGGTCGAGCGCGGCAGCACCCATCCCCTGGCGCGCGCTATCGCCAGCCATGCCGCGGAGCGCGGCATAAGGCCGCCGACGCCCGCCCAGCTCGAGGCGATCCCCGGGCGCGGCATCAAGGCGCGCGTCGACGGCGCGCTGGTGATCCTGGGCACCGCCGATCTGATGCAGCAGGCCGGGCTGGACACGACGGCGCTCGACGCGGCGACGGCCGAGTTCGACGCGCTTGCGCTGACCCGCGTCTATGTCGCGCGCGACGGCGTGGTGCTCGGCGCGATCGGTCTGGGCGATGCGATCCGGCCGGACGCGGCGGCGGCCGTGGCGCGGCTGCGCGCGCGCGGCATGCGCGTGCTGATGGCGACCGGCGACGCGCCGGCGACGGCCGCGCGCGTCGCCGCGCGGCTGGGCATCCTCGAAGTCCACGCGGCGGCGCGGCCGCAGGCGAAGCTCGAACTGGTCGAAGCGCTGAAGGCGGAAGGGCGCGTCGTCGCGGTGGTCGGCGACGGCGTCAACGACGCGCCGGCGCTCGCGGCCGCCGATATCGGGCTGGCGATCGGCGGCGGCGCCGACGCCGCGCTCGAGACCGCGGGCGTGGCGCTGATGCGCGCCGACATCGCGCTGGTCGCCGACGCGATCGACCTGGCGCGCGCTACCCGCGCGCGCATCCGCGAGAACCTGTTCTGGGCCTCGGTATTCAATCTCGCCGGCCTGCCGGCCGCTGCGTTCGGCCTGCTCAACCCGATGATCGCCGGGGGCGCCATGGCGTTCTCGTCGCTCGCCGTCGTGCTGAATTCGCTGCGTCTGACACGCTGGCGCGCGTCGCCGCGGCGCTAGGGCATGATCCGCGCCGATGGACGCGCGGATCTTTTCCTGGACCTCGCGTCCTGCCGCGTGATCCATGTCTGCGGCGGTTCCGCCGTCGGCGGTCACGCCCCATAGGGAGTTCGCGGAAATGCGCCTGTCCCGGCTCTGGATCCCCGCGGTCGCCGCCTGCGTGGTCGCGGTCGTCGCCGGCCTCTACCTCGCGGTGCCCCGGCGCGGCGGCGACGGGATGCTCGGCGCGATCGTCGCCGCCGAGCCGCCGCCCGCGCCTGCGGCGGCAGGCGATGCCGCCGCGCCGCGCGCCGCGGCGGCCGAGCCGCCGGCCCAGCTCCAGCCGCCGCGCGCGATCGATGCCGAGTGGGAGCGGCGCGCGGTGCCGGCGACGCTGGTGCCGGATCGCGCGCTGGTGGCGATCGTCATCGACGACATCGGCGTCGATCGCGCCCGCGCGCTGCGCGCGATCGGCCTGCCGGCGCCGCTGACCCTGTCCTTCCTGCCCTATGGACGCGACGCGCCGGCGCTGGCGGTGATCGCGCGCCAGCGCGGCCACGAGATCCTGCTGCACATGCCGATGCAGGCCGTCGGCGGGGAAAATCCCGGGCCGCAGGCGCTCACCGTCGATCTCGCCGCGGTGGAGATCCGCGCGCGCGTCGGCGCCGCGCTCGACCGTTTCGGCGACGCGGTCGGCCTTAACAACCATATGGGTAGCCGCTTCACCGCCGACCGGCGGCTGCTGGGACCGGTGGTCGAGGAATTGTCGGCGCGCGGCCTGATCTTCGTCGATTCGCGCACGACCCCGGCGTCGCAGGTGCCCCAGGCCGCCGAGGAATTCGGCATACCCACGGCGGTGCGCGACGTCTTCCTCGACAACGATCCGACCCCGGAGGCCGTGCGCGCGCAGTTCGAGGAACTCGAGCGCGTGGCGCGCCGGCGGCGGCAGGCGATCGCGATCGGCCACCCGCACGACGCCACGCTGAGCGCGCTCGCGACGTGGCTGCCGCTGGCGGCGGAGCGCGGCATCCAGGTCGTGCCGGTGACGACGCTCGTGCGCCGTGGGCTGGAGCGCGCGCCGCAGCGGCCTTGACGCGAGGCCCGGGCGCGGTGCCTGATCCGCGCCGCTGCACGGATGGCCAGGGGCGAGGCGCATGGCGCGGTATCGGATCGAAGGCATGACATGCGACGGCTGCGCGCGCGCGGTCCAGCGCGCCGCCGAGTCCCAGGCGCCCGGCCGGACCATCCGCGTCGATCGCGGCGCAGGAACGCTCGAGATCGAGGGCGACGGCGTCGACGAGGCGCGGCTGCGTGCCGCGCTCGGCGATGCCGGTTTCGCGCTGGGCGGACCGGCCTGAAACCGGGCCGGCGGGGGCGCGGGCGCCGCTGCCCCCGGGCTCAGTTCTGATAGAGCTTGTCGACCGCAGCCTGGTCGACGACGACCTTCAGCCGGTCGCGCAGCGCGCGCAGATATTGGCGCGCGACTTCTCCCGACATGCTTTGCTCCAGGCTTTCGGCGAGGCGCTCCAGCCCCAGCCCCGCCTGCGCGGGATCGGCGGGCAGGATCTCGCCGAGCGCGACGACGGCGAAGCCATCGGCGACGGGGGCGATGCCGGCCTCGCCGGGCTTGAGCTGGAACAGGCGCGCGGCGATCGAGGCGGCGTCGGCGGGCGCATCGGCCTCGGCGCGGCCGTCGCGCCGCAGCGCGGGCAGCGTCTGGGCGGCGACGCCCGCCGCCGAGGCGACCTCGTCGGCGGTCCTGCCGCCGCGCAGCGACGCGAGCGCAGCGTCGGCGCGCGCCCGGGCGGCGGCCGCGCGCGCTTCGGCCTTCCAGATCGCGGTCGCGTCGTCGCGCACCGCGGCCAGTTCGCGCTTGCGGCTGGGCGTCACGGAGTCGACGCGCAGGAAGAAATATCCGCCGGCGCGCGGTTCGATCAGGCCGGAATCGCGGCCGAGCGGCGCTTCGAGGAAGGCGCGCAGCAGTTCCGGCGTCGCGGCGAAGAGCGGCAGCGGCGCCCCGTC
>JBIKXN010000105.1:0-9694 GCA_044355765.1 Alphaproteobacteria bacterium | reverse complement strand
GCGCAAGAGCTGGCTCGACAAGGTCGGCGAGAAGTTCCCGGAGACCTGGGACGACGTGAGGCGCGTTGCCGCGAAGTTCCGCGATGCCGACCCCGACGGCAACGGCCGCGCCGACACGGTCGCCATGGCGCTGCAGGCCGCCAAGCCGCGCGACCTGATCCACATGCTGGACCTCTTCGTCTTCGGATCGGGCCTGCGCCACACGCTCGTCGATCCGTCCGGCAAGGTGGTGATCGACCAACCGGCCCATGCCCAGGTGCTCGAGGAGTTCCTCAAGACCTACAGCACGTACCGGTTCGTGGCGCCCGACACGGTCAACCACTCCTTCACCGAGATGTACCAGGTGATCGAGGGCGGACGCGCCGGGATGTTCCGCGTCGGCGACTGGAACGTCCGCAAATGGGACCAGCCCGCGGTGCTCAATGGCGACTTCGTCTCGGGCCCATGGCCGAAATTCGATACCGCCCGCCCCAACGCGGTGGTGATCGGCGGCATGCGCGGCATCGGCATCCCCGAGAACTCGCCCAACCGGCAGCTCGCGATCGAATTCGCGCGCTTCATGCTGGGCAAGGCGGCGCAGCAGGCTTCGCTGGAGACCGTCGGGGCCGCGGTGCGCAAGGACCTCGACGTGTCGAAGCTGTCCGAACGCTCGCAGTATTTCGCGCGCGCCGAGGCACGGCTCGCGGCCTACGACTTCCCGGAGTCGATCCATTCCTGGTATCCGGAACTCGAGGCCGCGTATCACCGCAGGCTTCTGGCGGGGATCGCGGCGCCGCCCGCGGACTGGAAGCCGTTCATCGCCGAGACCGCGCGCGAGATGCGCGACATGGTCGCCCGGCTGTCGAAGTGACGCCGAGGCCGCCGGCGGCGCCGCGATGCGCCGCCGGCGGTTTCGCGGCCGCGGGAGGGTAACATGGCGGGCGCGCTGATGCGGATGTGGCGGGACCGGGTGTTCTACGCCCTGGTGATGCCCTTCGCCGCGCTGACCATCCTGTTCGGGATCTGGCCGATCCTGCTCTCGGTCGAGATGAGCTTCACGGCCTCGGCGACCGCGCTGCGCGCGGCGCCCACCTATGTCGGTTTCGCCAACTATGTCGCCGTCCTCGGCGACCCGCTGTTCATGGCGTCGCTCGCGCGGACGCTCGTCTACACGGCGCTCGCCGTCGTGGCCAACCTCGCCTTTGCGCTGGCCGCGGCCGCGCTGCTCGACTCGACGCTGCTGCGGCGCGCGAATCTCTTCGTGCGTCTGGCACTGTTCCTGCCGGTGGTGACCCCGGATGTCGCCGGCTACGTCGTCTGGCGCTGGCTGTTCGATCGTTCGTTCGGCGCGGTCAATGCGGCGCTCGGCGCGGCCGGGCTGCCGCAATTCGGCGGCCTGTCCGATCCCGGAACCGTCCTCTGGGCGGTGCTGGCGGCCGAGCTTTGGCACCATGCCGGCTTCTACATGGTGATCTTCCTCGCCAACCTCGCCATTCGCGACCGTGCGCTGGAGGAGGCGGCGTCGATCGACGGCGCCTCGGCCGCGCGGCGCTGGCTGCACGTGATCCTGCCGCAGCTGCGCCCGGCCCTGACCGTCAATCTCGTCTACGCGACGATCCAGTTTCTCAAGACATTCACCGTGGTCGTCGTCATGACCAAGGGCGGACCGAACGACAGGACGAATTTCGTCAGCTACTACGCCTACCAGCTCTTCGACCAGGGGCGGTACGGCGAGGCGACCACGATGGCGACGATCCTCTTCGCGCTCGTCATCGCGCTGTCGCTGCTCGCGCTTCGACTCACCGACCGGGAGCCGGGACGATGAACCGCCCGTCGCGTCTCGCCGTGCTCTGCGCGCATGCGCTCGCCGTCCCGGTGGCGCTGCTCTTCCTCTATCCCTATTGGTGGATGCTCATCGGCGCCTTCAGGACCACGCGGGCGATGATGTCGGATCCGCTGCGCCTGCTGCCCGAGAGCTTCGACCTGTCGATCTTCGGCCAGATCGCGCGCATCGGCGGCGTCGATCTCTGGGTCTATGCCGCCAATTCAGCCGTCATCACGCTCGCAGCCACGCTGCTTGGCGTCGCGGTCACCGCGGCCGGCGCCTATGCGCTGGTTCGCCGGCCAGACCTGCCGGGGTTCGCGACGCTGCGGCGCTTCTTCCTCGTCACCATCATGTACCCCTACATGCTGCTGGTGATCCCGGTCTATGTCGTGCTCTTCAAGCTGGGGCTGCTCGGGACACGCGCCGGCATCGTGCTGTTCCTGGCGCTCGGGCCGATACAGTTCTTCCTGTTCGAGCAGTTCTTCCGCGCCATTCCGCGCGAGGTGATCGAGGCGGCGCAGATGGATGGGGCCTCGGAGTTGCGGATCCTCTGGGCGGTGGTGCTGCCGATGGCGATGCCGGTCACCGCGACGGTGACGTTGATCGGCTTCATGCTGAACTGGGCGCAATGGTTCCCGGTGCTGGTGATCTCGCGTTCGCCCGACACCTACACCCTGCCGGTGGCGTTGCTGGCGATGAACACCGAACTGGGATCGAATTTCCAGGGGATCATGGCGCTGGCGGTCATCACCACGCTGCCGGTGGCGATCGTCTTCCTTCTGGCGCAGCGGCGCGTGATGCAGGGCATGGCCGCGGGAGCGGTGAAGGGATGAGGCCGGCCGCGGACATGCCCGCGCGCATCGAGGCGGCGCGTCGGCGCAGCCTGCGCTGGCTCGACGCCATGCAGGCTGGCGGTCTGCCGCGCGGCGTAGCGCGGATCTCGGCCGTCCACGATCCTGTGGCCTGGCCGGGCGTCCTGCTGCCGGGGACCTACAACGCCGTGCTTTGCCGCGCGCTGATCGGCGGGTTGGAGGATTTCGCGCCGCATGAGCGCGCGACGCTGATCGCCTGGCTTGAATCGCACCGTTTGCCCGACGGCCGGTTCCGGGTCCCCGGCATGAACGATGATCAGGTCTTCAAGAAGCCCGATGCGGCGGAGACCTGGCGCTACATCGACTTCCACGTCGCCAATTACGCGCTGGGCGCGATCGAGATGCTCGACGCCGCGCGTGCCCCGGCGCTGGACTTCGCGCGTCCCTTTCTCGACGTCGCGCATCTGGAGGCCTGGCTCGCCCGGCGCGACATGCGCGATCCGTGGCAGGAAGGGAACAACATCGTCAATCTCGGCAGCTTCCTGCACCTGATCGCCAAATTCGGCGACGCCGCGGACCGGCGCGCGACCGATCTGGCCTTCGCCGCGCTGTTCGACTGGCATGACCGCACCCAGGAACCCAGCACCGGGTTCTGGGGTGTCGGGCAGGCATCGGACCCGCTTCGTCTGCTGCACGCTTTCGCGGGCGCGATGCACAATCACCACCTGTGGTTCCTGCGCCGCCGCATCCTGCCGGCCCAGGATCGCGCGATCGACTACGTGCTGACCATGCCGCCGCGCATCGACAGCGCGTGCATCGATGTCGACGCGGTCGATCTGCTCGTCCACGGCCATCGTCTGACCGGACATCGGCGGTCCGACATCGAGGCGTGGCTGGCGACGCTCCTGCCCGCGCTGCTCGGCTGGCAGGAGGCGGATGGCGGTTTCTGCGACGTGCGCGACGGCGAGCGCCGTCAGGACGGCTGGGTGCGCGGCTATTGCGAGCCCCAAGGCTTGTCCAACAGCTTCGCGACCTGGTTCCGCTGGATCGCGATCGCCATGATCGCCGACCTGTTCTGGCCCGGGCGCTGGCCCTGGCGTTTCAGGTCGATGCCCGGCATCGGCTATCGCATGGAGGATTGGTGATGGCGGATGGCGCCGAGGATCCGTTCGCGCATCTGCACGACGAGGCCTATGCGGCGCCGCTCGAGCGCTTTCGCCGCGGCCATCGCGACCTGATCTCGCTCGCCGGGCGGGACGCCGAGACCCTGTGCGGCGACTGGCTGATGACGCTCGACCTCTTCGACGAGGGCCTGCGCCAGAAATGGTACGGACTGGACGACACGCCGCCCTCGCAATGGGCGACGCCGCGCGACTACGAGGCGGAGGCGGGCGCGCGCGTGCCTGTTCCGTCGTGCTGGAACCTCCTGCGGCCGGAATGGCGCTATTTCGAAGGCGCCGCCTGGTACGCGCGCGACATCGACTTCAGGCCCGGGCCGCCGGGCGAGCGCCAGTTCCTCCATTTCGAGGGCGTCGCGCATGCCGCGCTGGTCTTCGTCAATGGCGTCTGCGTGGGCGGACATCTCGGCGCCTCGACCCCGTTTACCTGCGAGGTCGGTGCCGCGCTGCGGCCGGGGCGCAACCGTATCCTGGTGATGGCGGAAAATCGTCGCCGCCCCGAGCGGGTACCCATGGACCATTTCGACTGGTTCAACTACGGGGGCATCCATCGCGAGGTGTTTCTTGTTCGTGTGCCGCCGGTGTTCCTGCGCCGCGCCGATATCGCGCTCGCCGCGGACACGGCCGCGATCGACGTCGCCATCCATCTTTCCGATCCGGTCGATGGCATGGCACGCCTGCGCGTCGCCGAACTCGGGATCGACGCGCCGGTTGCGATCGCGGGCGGGCAGGGATGCGCCCGGATCGCGGCGGCCCCCGAGCTCTGGTCGCCCGCCGCGCCCCGGCTCTACGACGTCGAGGTCGCGTTCGGTGCCGACCGTTTGCGCGAGCGCGTCGGATTCCGACGCATCCGCGTGGATGGCACGCGTATCCTGCTCAACGGATCGCCTGTATTCCTGCGCGGCGCCTGCGTGCACGAGGACGATCTGGAACTGGGGCGGGTCGCAACGGAGGCCGATATCCGTCGCCGCTTCGTCCATGCCCGCGAACTGGGCGCGAATTTCCTGCGCCTCGCCCACTACCCGCACCACCCCTTGGTCGCGCGCATCGCCGACGAGGAAGGGATCCTGCTCTGGGCCGAGATCCCGGTCTATTGGGCGATCGACTTCGCCAATCCGGCGACCTTCGCGGACGCCCATAATCAACTGCTGGAACTGATCGCGCGCGATCGCAACCGCGCCAGCGTCGTCATCTGGGGCGTCGGCAACGAGAACGCCGACACGGAGGCCCGCTTGGCGTTCATGGCGGGGCTGGCGCGCGCCGCGCGCGCGGCCGACCCCACGCGGCTGGTCTCGGCGGCCTGCCTGATCAACCGGCGCGACTTCAGCATCGCCGACCGTCTCGCCGCCGAACTCGACGTGATCGGGCTCAACGAATATTTCGGCTGGTACGAGCCCGACTTCTCGGGGCTGGAGCGGCTGATCGCGAATTCCGACCCGGGCAAGCCGGTGATCGTCAGCGAGACCGGTGCCGACGCGCTTGCGGGCCACCGCGGCGCAGGCCGGATCCTGTTCACCGAGGACTGGCAGGCCGAGTTCCACCGCCGCCAGTTCAACCTGGTCTCGCGCGTGCCCTGGATGGCCGGGTATGCCGCGTGGCTGCTCTATGATTTCCGCTCCGAGCGCCGCCAGACCGGTTTCCAGCGCGGCTTCAACCGCAAGGGTCTGATCGCCGCCGACAAAACGACGCGCAAGGCCGCCTTCCACGCGCTCGCCGAGGCGTTCCGCCGTCACGCTGATCGCTGAGCGTCGTCTTTTGCAGGTTGCGCCGGTCCCCCGCGACCGGTCATCATCGGCATCGAGACGCCGTAAGGCGCGAACCGATCATGAGGAGGTTCTGGCGATGACGAGACGCAGTACGACGTTGCGCGCCCTGATGCTGGCCGGCGCGGCCGCGATCGGCGGGATCTTCGCCGCGGCACCGCAGGACGCCACCGCGCAGGAAAAGGTCCTGCGGGCCGTCATGCACGCCGACGTGCGGACCCTCGACCCGCATTGGACCACGCAGACCATCGCCGGCATCCACGGGCTGCTCATCTACGACATGCTGTTCGGCATCGACGACGATTTCGTGCCGCAGCCGCAGATGGTCGACACCTACGACATAAGCGCCGACAAGCTGACCTACACGATGACCCTGCGGGACGGGCTGAATTTCCACGACGGCTCGCCGGTGACCACCCGTGACGTGATCGCCTCGCTGCGCCGCTGGGGCGCGCGCGACCCGGCTGGGCAGCGGCTGCTGCAGTTCACCGACCGCATCGAGGCGGTCGACGCGAAGACCTTCAAGATCGTACTGAAGCAGCCCTATGGTCAGGTGCTGGCGACGCTCGGCAAGACCAGCACCTCGGTGCCGCTGATCATGCGCGAGAAGGAGGCTCTGACCGACCCGAACACCCAGGTCACCGAGGCGATCGGCTCGGGACCGTTCCGCTTCGCCAAGGAGCAGTGGGTCCCGGGCAGCAAGACCGTCTATCTGAAGAACGCCGCCTATGTGCCGCGCAAGGAACCGGCGCGCACGCTGGCCGGCGGCAAGATCCCGGGCGTCGACCGGATCGAACTGATCTGGATGCCGGATCCGCAGACCGCGATGCAGGCCCTGGTCAACGGCGAGATCGATTTCCTGGAGCAGCCGGCGATCGACTTCATCCCGATCCTCGAGCGCTCGCGCGGCGTGGCGCTGATGAAGACCGGCAAGATCGACAGCCATTTCGGCATGATCCGCCTCAACCATCTCCATGCTCCCTTCGACAACGTCAAGGTGCGGCAGGCGATGTACAAGCTGATCAACCAGGAGGATTTCCTGCGTACGGTGGTCGGCAATCCGCAGTACTACAAGGTCTGCCACGGCCTGATCACCTGCGGCTCGCCGCTGGAGAACAAGGGCGGCAGCGCGATGCTCGCCGGCTACGATCCCAAGGGTGCCGCCGCCGCCTTCCGCGCCGCCGGCTACAAGGGCGAACCGATCACGATCCTGCACGCCACCGATCACCACACGATCAATCCGATCACGCAGGTCATGATCCAGGCGATGCGCGAGGCCGGTCTCAACCTGGACATCCAGGCGATGGACTGGGGCTCGGTGGTGCAGCGCCGCGCCAAGAAGGAGCCGCCGGCGCAGGGCGGCTGGCACATCTTCGTCACGACCTCTTCGGGGACCAGCGGCGCCAATCCGGTCATCCATACCTGGATCGGCGCGGCGTGCGACAGGGGTCTTTTCGGCTGGCCCTGCGACGAGCAGGTCGAGAAGCTGCGCAGCGACTGGGGCTTCGCGCAGACCGACGCCGAGCGTCTGCGCATCGCGACCGAGCTGCAGACCCGGGCGATCGAGAACGTGGTCTACATCCCGACCGGGCAGTGGACGCAGCCGCTGGCCTATCGGTCGGACCGCATCTCCGGGATCGTGCCGATCACCGGCATCACGGCGCTCTGGAACATCACCAAGCGCTGATCGGCAGTCGCGGCCGCGCCGTCCCCGGAGCGGGAACGGCGCGGCGCCGCGGCGATCGGATCCGGGAATGTTCGCATATGTCATAGGTCGGCTTCTCGCCACCATCCCGGTGATGACCGTGGTGGCGGTGTTCGTCTTCTTTCTTCTGCGGATCGCTCCGGGCGATCCGGCTGCGATCATCGCTGGCGACGACGCGACGACGCAGGACATCGAGAACATCCGCGCGAAGCTCGGCCTCGATCGCCCGATGTTCGAGCAGTTCGCGCTCTGGTGCTGGCGGCTGGCGCAGGGGGATCTGGGGATCTCGATCTTCTCGAACCTGCCGGTGACGCAGTTGATCGCGCAGCGTCTGGAGCCGACGCTGGCCCTGACGCTGTCGACGCTGCTGGTGGCGGTGGTCCTGGCGGTGCCGATGGGCGTCGTCGCGGCATGGAAGGCGCGCAGTCTCGCCGACCGCGTGGTGATGGGCTTCGCGGTGATGGGCTTCGCGGTTCCGGTGTTCCTGGCCGGCTACATCCTGATCTACGTCTTCTCGATCAAGCTCGGCTGGTTGCCGGTGCAGGGCTACCGGCCGATCGGCCAGGGGCTTTGGCCCTTCGTCGAGGGGCTGATCCTGCCGTCGATCGCCCTGGGCACGACCTACTGCGCGCTGATCGCGCGGATAACGCGGGCGAGCATGCTGGAGGTCCTGTCCCAGGACTATATCCGCACGGCGGAGTCCAAAGGGCTGGCCACGGGCCGCGTGCTGCTTCTGCATGCGCTGAAGAACAGCGCGGTGCCGATCGTCACCGTTATCGGCATCGGCATCGCGCTGCTGATCAGCGGCGTGGTCATCACGGAGACGGTGTTCAACATCCCGGGTCTCGGGCGGCTGACGGTCGACGCGGTACTCAAGCGCGACTATCCGATCGTCCAGGGCCTGATCCTGGTCTTCGCGGCGGGCAAGGTGCTCGTCAATCTCATGATCGACATCTCCTATGCCTTCCTCGATCCCCGCATCCGCTATTGAAGCGCCGGCGGCAGAGGCGCCGCGGCGCGGCCTGGCGCTGTTCGTGCGGCGCAACCCGACGATCGTGATCGGCGGGGCGGTGATGCTGGCGCTGGCGGCGATCGCGATCCTGGCGCCCTGGATCGCGGGCGATCCGCTGAAGCTGGCGCCGATCAACCGGCTGCGACCGCCGTCGGAGCGGTTCTGGTTCGGGACCGACCAGTTCGGGCGCGACGTCTTCGCGCGGACGATCCACGGGACGCGGATATCGCTGATCGTGGGTCTGTCGGTGGCGGTGGCGGCTTCGGCGCTGGGCCTGCTGATCGGCCTGGTCTGCGGCTTCAACCGGACCTTCGACGCGATCGTGATGCGGATCATGGACGGGATCATGGCGATCCCGTCGATCCTGCTGGCGATCGCGCTGATCACGCTGACGCGGCCGGGCCTCGCGGTGGTGATCGCGGCGATCGTGATCCCGGAGATCCCGCGCATCGTGCGCCTGGTGCGCAGCGTCGTGCTGACGCTGCGCGCGCAGCCCTTCGTCGAGGCGGCGATCGCGGGCGGCACGCGCACGCCCAAGCTCCTGCTGCGCCACATCCTGCCCAACACGCTGGCGCCGCTGATCGTGCAGTCGACCTATATCGCGGCGTCGGCGATCCTGACCGAGGCCGGGTTGAGCTTCCTCGGGGTGGGGATCCCGCCGGAGATCCCGAGCTGGGGCAACATCATCGCCCAGGGCCGCAGCTTCTTCCTGATCGCGCCGTGGAGCATCCTCATCCCCGGCGTGTTCCTGGCGGTGCTGGTGCTGGGGGTCAATATGCTCGGCGACGGGCTGCGCGACCGCCTCGACCCGCGGCTGGCGCGGCGGATGTGACGATGGCCGACGACGCGCCGCTCCTGGAGGTCACGGACCTCGCCTGCCATTTCTTCACGCTCGACGGCGTGGTGCGGGCGGTCGACGGCGTGTCGTTCGGCGTCCGGCGCGGCGAGACGCTGGGGATCGTGGGCGAGTCGGGCTGCGGCAAGAGCGTCACGGCGCTGTCGGTCCTGCGGCTGCTCCAGAAGGGCACGGGGCGGATCGTGGGCGGGTCGGTCCGCTTCGAGGGGCGCGAGCTGACGACGCTGTCCGACGAGGCGATCAAGGAACTGCGCGGCCATCGGATCTCGATGATCTTCCAGGAGCCGATGACCAGCCTCAATCCGGTGCTGACGATCGGGGTGCAGATCGCCGAGAACGTGGTCCGGCACCTGAAGCTGGGCTGGCGCGAGGCGATGGACCGGGCGGTGGAGATGCTGCGCCTGGTGCGCGTGCCGGATGCCGAGCGCCGGGTGCACGACTACCCGCATCAGCTGTCGGGCGGAATGCGCCAGCGCGTGATGATCGCGATCGCGCTGTCCTGCGATCCGCAGCTGCTGATCGCGGACGAGCCGACGACGGCCCTGGACGTGACGATCCAGGCGC
>JBIKXN010000104.1:0-9708 GCA_044355765.1 Alphaproteobacteria bacterium | reverse complement strand
CCAGCAGGAAGAAGGTCGTCGGCGACAGCAGCGGGAAGACGACGGTCCAGAACCGGCGTGTCGACGAGGCGCCGTCGATGGCGGCGGCCTCCAGCACCGATTTCGGGATCGACTGCAGCCCGGCCAGGAAGAACAGGAAGTTGTAGCTGACCTGCTTCCAGGCCGAGGCGAATATCACAAGGCCCAGCGCCTGCTCGCCGTCGAGATGGTAGTTCCAGACGATGCCGGCGGCGTTGAGCGCGCGGCCGAGCACGCCGATCGAGGGGTGGAAGATGAACAGCCACAGCACCGCGGCGACGGCGGGGGCCACCGCGTAGGGCCAGATCAGCAGCGTCTTGTAGGTGGTGGCGCCGCGGATATGCCGGTCGGCCATGGCCGCGAAGAGCAGCGCCGGAGCCATCGCCAGCACCGTGACGCTGACGGAGAAGATCGCGGTGACCCGGATGGCGCCGAGATAGTTGGGGTCCGAAAGAACGGCCTGGAAATTCTCCAGGCCGACGAATTGCTGCCGCATCCCGAACGGGTCCTGCAGCAGCGTGGATTGATGGATCGCCTGGGCGGCGGGCCAGAAGAAGAAGACGAGCGTCACTGCGATCTGCGGCGCCAGCAGCAGATAGGGCAGCAGTTTGTCGTCGAAGATGACCCGGCGACGCATGATCGGGAAAACCCCGTAAACGAAAGGCCGCCGGCGTCCGCATCGGGACGCCGGCGGCCCTCCGGACGGGTCAGCGGTTGGCCCGCTCGAAGTCGCGCAGGATCTGGTTGCCGCGCTGCACGGCGGCGTCGAGCGCCTGCTGGGCGGTGATCTGGCCCTGCAGCGCGCGCTCGATCTCCTCCTGCATCACGACGCGGATCTGCGGCATGTTGCCCAGCCGCAGTCCCATCGTGTTCGGCGTCGTGTCGCCGCGCTCCAGCATCTGGCGCACGGGGATGTCGGCGCCCGGGTTCTGCTGGTAGTAGCCGGTCGCGCGCACCTGCTCGAAGGCCGACTTGCGCACCGGCAGGAAGCCGGTGTCGGTGTGCCACTTGGCGGCGACGGCCGGCTGGCTCATGAAGCGGTAGAATTCCGCGATGCCCTGGAATTCGTCCTTCGAGCGCGGCTGGTTCGGGCCCTTCTGCATGGTCCAGAAGCTGGCGCCGCCGATGATCGAGTTGCGCGGCGAGGCGATCACATCCTCATAATGAGGCAGGAAGGCGAAGCCGACATTGGCCGCCCCGCCCGGCACCTCGCGCAGCGCGCGGGCCCGGAAGCCCGAGGACGCATGGATGATCGCGCATTCGCCCGAGGCGAAGAGAGCGTCGCCGGCGCCGTCGCGGCCGCCATACTTGAACGACCCTTCCTTGGTCATGTCGATCAGGGTCTGCAGGTGGCGGACATGCAGCGGGGTGTTGATGCGCAGCTCGGTGTCCATGCCCTCGAGGCCGTTGGCCTTGGTCGCCAGCGGCACGTTGTGCAGCGAGGAGAACTGCTCGATCTGCGCCCAGGTCGGCCAGGCGGTAGTCAGGCCGCAGGGCGCGGCGTTGGTGGCGCGGATCTGCTGCGCGGCCTTGCGGGTCTCGGCCCAGGTCGTGGGCGGCTTCTCCGGGTCGAGGCCGGCCTTGCGGAAGGCCTCCTTGTTGTAGAACGTGATCGTCGTCGACGAGTTGAACGGCATCGACATGATGCGGCCGTCGACGAGGCTGTAATAGCCGCGCACGCCGGGCAGGTAGTCGTTGAAGTCGATCTGCACGCCGGTCTCGGCCAGCAGCTCGTGCAGCGGCTTCACCGCGCCGCGCGCGGCCATCATCGTCGCCGTGCCGACCTCGAACATCTGGACGATATGCGGCGAGTTGCCGGCGCGGAAGGCCGCGATCGCCGCGACCATCGTCTCGGGATAGGCGCCCTTGAAGCTGGCATTGACCTGGTACTTGGTCTGCGAGGCGTTGAAGTCGGCCGCGATCTGCTCGAGCATCCCGCCGAGCGGCTGGGTCAGGCCGTGCCAGAAATCGATCTGGACGCGGGCCTGGGCCTGCGCGCCGGCGGCGGCTAGCGCGATCGCCGCTGCGGTCGTGGCGAACATGGCGGTACGTCTGAACATCGGTATCCTCCCGGAAGACGAAGACATTTTACGCTTCTTGCCGCTCGCCGTTTCAGGACGGCGGCGCGGATGTGAAGCTTGGGTGACAGGCCGGCGAAGCTAACACAGGCCGTAACCGCCGCAAGGCTCCGGGCGGTTCCGGCCCGGCCGACAGGGCCGGACCGGCGGCGCGCCTCAGCGAGGGGTCACCACCCGAGCGACCGCGGCGCGCCACCCGGCGTAGCGCGTGGCGCAGGTGGCCGCGTCGCCCCGAGGCTCGAAGCGGTGCTCGCGCCGCCAGCGGCCGGCGATGTCGGCGGTCGACGCATAGACCCCGGTTCCAAGCCCGGCGAGACAGGCGGCGCCCAGCGCCGTCGTCTCTGTCACCTCCGGGCGCTCGACCGGCAGGCCGAGCTGATCGGCAAGGAACTGCGCGAACCAGTCGTTGACCGCCATGCCGCCATCGATCCGGATGGCGCGGATCTCGTCCATGCCGTCGGCGCGCATGGCGCCCATCAGGTCCTGGGTCTGATAGACGCAGGCCTCGAGCGCGGCGCGCGCGATATGGGCGATGCCGGTGTCGCGGGTCAGTCCCAGTATCGCGCCGCGCGCGTCTGGGTCCCACCAGGGCGCGCCGAGGCCGACGAAGGCCGGCACCATGTAGACGCCGTCGTTGCCGGACAGCGATTCGGCGAGCGCGCGGGTGTCGGGCGCCGCCTTGATGATCTTCAGCGCATCGCGCAGCCACTGCACTGCGGCGCCCGAAACGAAGATGCTGCCCTCGATCGCGTAGCTGGTGCGCCCGCCGAGCCGCGCCGCCACCGTCGACAGTAGCCGGTTGCGCGAGCGCAGGAATTGCGTGCCGGTGTTCATCAGCACGAAGCACCCCGTGCCGTAGGTGCTCTTGACCATGCCCGGCTCGAAACAGGCCTGGCCGATCGCCGCCGCCTGCTGGTCGCCAGCGATGCCCGCGATGGCGACGGCACCGTCGACGAGCCCCGGCGCGGTGGAGCCGAAATCGCCTGCGCAGTCGCGCACGTCGGGCAGAAGCGACCGCGGGATGGCGAAGGCGCGCAGAAGATCGTCGTCCCATTGCTGGCGCGCGATGTCGAAGACCATCGTGCGCGAGGCGTTGGTGGCGTCGGTCGCGTGGACCTTGCCGCCGGTCAGCCGCCACAGCAGGAAGCTGTCGATGGTGCCGAAGGCGAGCCGGCCCGCCTCGGCCGCCGCGCGCGCGCCGTCGACGTTGTCGAGCAGCCAGGCGATCTTCGAGCCCGAGAAATACGCGTCGAAGAGCAGTCCGGTGCGCGCGCCCAGCGTCTCGTCGCCGATTTCCTGCTTCATGCGCTGGCACCACGCCGCGGTGCGGCGGTCCTGCCAGACGAGCGCGTTGTGGATCGGGCGGCCGGTGGCGCGGTCCCAGATCACGGTCGTCTCGCGCTGGTTGGTGATGCCGATCCCCGCGATGTCGGCGGCCCGCGCGCCGGCGCGCGCCAGGCAATCGCGCAGCGTCGTCTGGGTGGCGCGCCAGATCTCCTCGGCGTCGTGCTCGACCCAGCCCGGGCGCGGATAGATCTGTGGCAGTTCCTGCTGGGCGCTGGCGCGCGGGCGGCCATCGGCGCCGAACAGGATCGTGCGGGTCGAGGTCGTCCCCTGGTCGATGGCGAGCAGCAGCGGTCCTGGCATGTGGATTTCCTCCTGGCTGGCCGCCGCGGTCACGATCCGGCGACGAGCGCCGGCAGCGCCGTCGCGAGACGGCGATAGTCCTGCGGCACGTTGAATACCTGGGCGGAGATGCGGGCGTGCAGGGCATCGCCCACGGGCATCACAGGCACTTCGACGCGGTGTTCGCGCCAAAGTCGGCGCCGCAATGTGCCGCCCGCCTCCCATGTCGGGGGCAACGAGCCGGGAATGCGGATCGTCGCCATGGCGCCGTACATCGCGTGCGGCGCGCCCAGACCGGTTCCCCAGGCGCTGGCCAGCGTCTCGGCCATCGCCAGCGCGAGCGCATGGTTGCGTGTCCGCAACCGCTCGCCGCCCACCCCTTCATAGAAGTCGAGTGCCGCCGGAACCGACAGCCAGGCACTGAGGTCGCGCGTGCCGATCCAGTCGAACTCGGCGACGAAGCCGCGTCCATGGCCATGCGAGATCACCGGCGGATGCAGCCCCTGCTGCGCCTCGCGCCGCGCCCACAGGAACCCCGCGCCCTTGGGCGCGAACAGCCATTTGTGGCAGTTGCCGACCACCCAGTCGGCGCCCAGCGCAGGAACGTCGAGCGCCAGCTGGCCGGGCGCATGCGCGCCATCGACCAGAACCGGTATGCCGCGCGCGCGCGCCAGCGCTGCGAGACGCGCCACCGGCAGGATCAGCGCGCTGCGCGAGGCGATGTGGTCGATCGCCAGAAGCCGGGTGCGCGGGCCCATCCGCGCCTCGACCGCGGCCACGATCCGGTCCTCGTCGGCGACCGGCCAGGGCAGCCCGGCCTCGATGGCCACCACGCCGGTGGTCTGTTCGAGATGGGACAGCACCTCGTGCACGGCGCCGTAGACATGGTCGGTGGTCAGGATCTCGTCGCCGGGCGCGAAGCTCAGGCTGCGCAGGACCGCGTTCATGCCGGCGGTCGCGTTCTCGACGAAGACCACGTCCTCGGCCGCCGCGCCGAGGAACCGGGCGAGCCGCGCCGCCGCCGCGCGAACCCTGGTCGGCGCCTCGTCGGCGAAGAAGGCGACCGGCTGGCGCTCCATCTCGCGCCGGATCTCGTCCTGCGCGGCGGTGACGCGCAGTGGGCAGGCGCCGAAGGAGCCGTTGTTCAGGAAGGCGATGTCCGGGTCGAGCGCGAAGAGCGGCCGCATCGGATGCCCGAAAGGCAACCGCCCGAGATCGTCGCCATCCGCGCCGCGCCCATCTTCCATCGCTGCCGCCCGCCTTCGCCGATCCGGTGATACGCCCAGCGATCATGACGAAATCCGGCGCCGAAAACAGCATCGCCGCGGCCGCAACCGCCGCGCTGCGCGCCCGCCCGGCATCCCGAACTCAGGCAAACGGTGCCGGATCTGGAACTGACCCTGCGGATCGGGCGATATGCCCAGGCGGGCAATCCGGGAAAGCGCGGCCGCGCCGCATGGACCGCAACGAAGGCCCCGTGGCGCGGTGATGGGCCGCTTGCCATGCCGCTGCCGCTCCCATTCCGAAGCAACACGCGCTGGCGCGCGACCCACCCGTGGTTCGGGGCCGAAACCCTGTCCGCGCTGCGGGCGAGGGTTTCGGCCCTGTCGGGCGGCTGAAAGCCGCCGCCCGGCTCAGTGCACCGTCTCGCCGTGCAGCGAGATGTCGAGACCGTCGCGCTCCTCCTCGTCGGTGACGCGCAGGCCGACCGTCGCGTCGACCACCTTCAGGATCACGAAGCTGACGATGGCCGTGTAGACGACTGTGAACACGACCGCGATCGCCTGGGTCACGACCTGGCCGCCATTGCCCTCGAGCAGTCCCTGATAACCGGCGGGGGTCGCCTCGGTCGCCGACAGCGCGCCGACGGCGAAGACGCCGGTCAGCAGCGCGCCGACGATGCCACCCACGCCGTGTACGCCGAAGACGTCGAGCGAATCGTCGAAGCCGAGCTTCCGCTTGAGGCTGGTCGAAGCCCAGAAGCACACCAGCCCCGCGACAACGCCGATGATCAGCGCGCCGCCCGGCATGACGAAGCCGGAAGCGGGCGTGATCGCGACCAGACCGCCGACCGCGCCGGAGATGACGCCCAGCACCGACGGCTTGCCGCGCGTGCTCCACTCCGCGAACATCCAGGCCAGCGCCGCGCCGGCGGCGGCCACCTGGGTCACCATCATCGCCATGCCCGCGCGTCCGCCTGCCGCGGCCGCGGATCCGGCGTTGAACCCGAACCAGCCGACCCAGAGCAGCGATGCGCCGATCACGGCCAGCGTCAGGTTGTACGGCGCCATGTTGTCGTGCCCGTAGCCGCGACGCTTGCCGATCACGATCGCCGCGACCAGTCCGGCGATGCCGGCGTTGATATGCACGACCGTGCCGCCGGCGAAGTCGAGCGCGCCGGCCGCGAACATCCAGCCATTCGGGTGCCAGACCATGTGGGCGATGGGCGCATAGGCCAGGATCAGCCAGGCGCCGGAGAACCACAGCATCGCCGAGAACTTCATCCGGTCGGCGAAGGCGCCGCAGATCAGCGCCGGCGTGATGATCGCGAAGGTCATCTGGAACATCGCGAACACGACTTCGGGGATGGTGAAGGCCACCGCACCGTCGCCGCTGCCAAGCGTGAACGGCTTGTCCCAGCCCATGCCGCCGAGCAGCACGCGCGAGAAGTTCCCGATCACCGAATTGCCTTCGCCGAAGGCCAGGCTGTAGCCCACGACCATCCACAGGACGGTCACAAGGCTGCAGATGGCGAAGCACTGCATCATCATCGCCAGCACGTTCTTCTTGCGCACCATACCGGCGTAGAAGAGCGCCAGGCCCGGGATGGCCATCATCAGCACCAGCGCCGTCGAGGTCATCATCCAGGCGGTGTCGCCGGTGTCGATCTTCGCATCGGCGGCCATCGCCGGCAGCGACGCCAGCATCGTGAACAGGGCTGCCGCCGGACCGGTCGTCGCCAGTCGGCTCGTCTTCGACATCATCGCATTTCTCCTCGCATCGAGGCCGCGGGCGGGCGGGGTGGCCCGTCCCGAGGCGAAGCTTTGGTCGGAGATGATCAATTTCCGTGCCAGGGTTCCGGCCGCGCATGGCGCGCGGTTCCGTCCCCGACTGCACAGGACTCGATCACTTCCGGCCCATGATTTCTGCCTATGTTTTGGGCAGGTTGGATCAAAGCGCGTCGCCGTCGCGCTCGCCGGTGCGGATCCGCACGGCGCGGGTCAGTTCGTAGACGAAGATCTTTCCGTCGCCGATCTTGCCAGTCGCGGCGGCCTTCTGGATCGCGTCGACGACGCGATCGACGACCGCGTCGGCGACCGCCACCTCGATCTTCACCTTCGGCAGGAAGCTGACCTGATACTCGGCCCCGCGATAGATCTCGGTCTGCCCCTTCTGGCGGCCGAAACCCTTCACCTCGCCGACCGTCAGACCCTGGACCCCCAGCTCGGTGAGGGCTTCGCGCACCTCGTCGAGCTTGAAGGGCTTGATGATGGCCATGACCATTTTCATGCGTCGATCCTTTCCGGGCGTTGCGCCGGCGCGACGGCGCCGGGCTTCTCGGGCAGGATCATTCAAGACCCGTGCCGCGCCGGGGCTGGACAGCGCCGGGCAGTTGCGGCAAGGGACCGGGGCAGATGACCGGCGCATCCGAAACTCCCAGGGACCGAGCTTGCGACGTCGCCGTGGTCGGCGGCGGGCTGGTCGGGCTCAGCCTCGCCCTGGCCCTGTCCGGGGCCGGGATGACCGTCGTCGTGATCGACCGCGAGGTGCCGGCGACGGCCAGCGCCGACGCGGCGGACGGCAGGTCCTCGGCGATCGCCTGGGGATCGCAACGTGTCCTGGCGGCGCTCGGGCTGTGGCCGCGGCTGGAGCCGCATGCCGCCGCGATCGACGATATCCGCGTCTCGGACGGCGTCTCGCGCCTGTTCCTGCACTACGATCACGCCGACGTCGCCGACCATCCGCTCGGTTTCATCGTCGAGAACCGCCACACGCGGCGCGCGCTCCACGCCGCCGCTGCCGGCCGCCCTGGCCTCGTCTGGCTGGCGCCGATGGCGGTGACGGGACTTGCCGACGTTCCGGGCGCGCGGATCCTGACCCTGTCCGACGCCACCCGCGTGGCGGCGCGGCTGGTCGTCGGCTGCGACGGCAAGCGTTCCTTCGTGCGGGACGCCGCGGGGATCGCGGCGTTCTCCCATCGCTACGGCCAGACCGCGATCGTCGCGACACTGCGACATGCGTTGGCGCATGCCAACGTGGCGCATGAGCGCTTCCTGCCTGCCGGGCCCTTCGCGATGCTGCCGCTGCCCGATCGCGACGGCGCGCATCGCTCGTCGATCGTCTGGACCGAGCACGCGGCGCTGGCGCCGCGCCTGCTCGCGCTCGACGACCGCGCCTTCGCCGCGGAGGCGCAGCGCCGTTTCGGCGACTGGCTGGGCGAGCTGGCGGTCGAGGGCGGGCGCTTCTCCTATCCGCTCGAACTGGTGCACGCGTCGCGCTATGTCGCGCCGCGCGTGGCCCTGGCCGGCGATGCGGCGCACGCGATCCACCCGATCGCCGGGCAGGGCTTCAATCTGGGCCTGCGCGACATCGCCGCGCTCGCCGAATGCGTGGTCGATGCCGCGCGTCTGGGGCTCGACATCGGCGCTGGCGCGGCGCTGGAGCGCTATGCCCGCTGGCGGCGGGTCGACGCCATGTCGCTGATCGCGGTCACCGACGCGCTCAACCGGCTCTTCTCGAACGACATCGCCCCGGTGCGCCTGGCGCGCGACCTGGGGCTGGCGGCGGTCGATCGCATCGGGCCGCTCAAGCGGCTGCTGATGCGCCACGCGATGGGCGTGGTTGGCGACCTGCCGCGGCTGGTGCGCGGCGAACCGCTCTGAGTCCCGCCGTCCGCCGTGGTGGCGCCGGTCTCGGTGACGTCCGGCTCAGTGACGAAAATGGCGCATGCCCGTGAACACCATCGCCAGCCCGCGTTCGTCGGCTGCGGCGATGACCTCGGCGTCGCGCATCGATCCGCCGGGCTGGATCACCGCCGACGCGCCCGCCGCGGCGGCGGCGATCAGCCCGTCGGCGAAGGGGAAGAACGCGTCGGAGGCGACGACGGAGCCGGCGGCGCGGCTCTGCGTCTCGTCGGCCGCCTTCGCGCCCTCTGCGGCCTTCCATGCGGCGATGCGCGAGGAATCGACGCGGCTCATCTGGCCGGCGCCGATGCCCACGGTCGCGCCGTCCCTCGCATAGACGATCGCGTTGGACTTGACGTGCTTGGCGACGACGAAGGCGAAGAGCAGATCCTCGAGTTCGCGCGCGCTCGGCGCGCGCCGCGTGACGACCTTCAGGTCGCCGGCGCCGATCCGCCCGGCATCGCGGTCCTGGGCGAGGAACCCGCCGGCGAGGCTGCGCAGCACCATCCCGGTGGCGGCAGGGTCGGGCATGCCGCCGGTGACGAGCAGCCGCAGGTTCTTCTTCGCCGCGACGATGGCCTGCGCCTCGGCGCTGGCCTCCGGCGCGACGATCACCTCGACGAAGAGCTTCGCTATCTCGGCGGCGGTCTCGCCGTCGAGCGGCCGGTTGAACGCGACGATGCCGCCGAAGGCGCTGACCGGGTCGCAGGCCAGTGCCTTCAGATAGGCTTCGCGCGGCGTGGCGCCGAGCGCGACGCCGCAGGGATTGGCATGCTTGACGACCACGCAGGCCGGCGCGGCGAACTCGGCCACCGCCTCGAAGGCGGCGTCGGTATCGTTGTAGTTGTTGTAGGACAGCTCCTTGCCCTGCAGCTGGCGCGCGGTGGCGACGCCGGGGCGCTCCGGGCCGGCGGCGTAGAAGGCGGCGGCTTGATGCGGGTTCTCGCCGTAGCGCAGCGTCTCGCGCCGCGCGCCCGCGACGACCAGACGCGCGGGCCATCGCTCGCCGTTCTGCGCTGCGAACCAGCCGGAGATCGCGGCGTCGTAGGCGCCGGTGCGCGCATAGGCCGCCGCCGCGAGTC
>JBIKXN010000103.1:0-9734 GCA_044355765.1 Alphaproteobacteria bacterium | reverse complement strand
GTAGGCCGAGAATGCGACCAGCAAACCCCAGAACCGGCGGTCGGCGATCGCCGCGCGGGTAGAGACCTCGGTGTCGGCGCGCTGCGGCGGCCGCGCAGCGGGCGCGATCCGGGCCGGAGATAGCGCAACCGCATGGATGGCTGCCGCGAGCACGAGATTGACGAGCGCCAGCGCCAGCACCGCGCTGCGCCAGCCCACCGCCTCGACCAGGACATGGGCGAGCGGGATGAAGACCGTGCTCGCGAAGCCGCCGACCAGTGTCATCTTGAGGATCGCCGCGGGCGCACGCTCGCCCGTGGCGCGCGTCAGCACCGCGAAACCAGCCTCGTAGAGCGTGCAGGACATCGCCAGGCCCAAGGCGATGCAGACCGCCCAGAACGCCAGGGGTGTGGTGACGAACGCCCAGGCCGCCACGGCGGCGCTTCCCAGCAGCGAGCCTCCGGTCATGACGGCCCTTGCATGGCCGCGGTCGATCTGTAGGCCGACCCAGGGCGCGAACAGTCCGGACACGACGAGGCCGATCGTGGTGCCGGCGCTGAGCGTCGTCATCGACCAGCCAAGCTCGTCGCGCATCGGCACGACGAACACGGCGATGCTGTAGAACAGGATGCCCCAGGAGACGAGTTGGGCGATGGACAGGCTCCAGAGCAGCAGCCCGCCGCCTCCGGCGGGTTCGCGCCCCGCCGTCTGCCCCCAAGGGCTCACCCGCCGGTCAGGCTCATATGGCGGGCGACCGCCGGGGCGCTGTGGCGGCGATCGATGACGAAGTCGTGGCCCTTCGGCTTTCGGTCGATGGCGGCGCGGATCGCCGCCTCGAGCACGTCGTCGGCTTCGGAGTCGCGCAGCGGCTTGCGCAGATCCGCGGCGTCGTCCTGGCCAAGGCACATGAAGAGGGTGCCGGTGCAGGTCAGCCGCACGCGATTGCAGCTCTCGCAGAAGTTATGGGTCAGCGGCGTGATGAAGCCAAGGCGCCGCCCGGTCTCGCGGATCGTGACGTATCGGGCCGGCCCGCCGGTCCGGTAGTCGGTCTCGTCGAGCGTCCAGCGCGCCGCCAGCCGCGCGCGCACCATGCTGAGCGGCAGATACTGGTCCAGCCGGTTCTCGCCGCCGATGTCGCCCATCGGCATGACCTCGATGAAGGTCAGGTCGTGACCCTCGTCGCCGCACCACGCGACCAGACGGTCGAATTCGTCCTCGTTGAAGTTCTTGAGCGCGACGGCATTGATCTTGATCCGAAGCCCGGCGCGCTTCGCCGCGGCGATGCCATCGAGCACCTGGTCGAGCCGTCCCCACCGGGTGATGCGCGCGAATTTCTCGGCATCGAGCGTATCCAGCGACACGTTGATCCGGCGGACGCCGGCCGCGACCAGTTCGTCGGCGTGTTTCGCGAGCTGGCTGCCATTGGTCGTCAGCGTAAGCTCCTCCAGCGCGCCGCCGGCGACGTGCCGGCCAAGCGAGCGCACGAGCGTCATGATGTTGCGTCGGACCAGCGGCTCGCCGCCCGTCAGGCGCAGCTTGCGGACGCCCAGCCGCACGAAGGCGGAGCAAAGCCGGTCGAGTTCCTCGAGCGACAGGATCTCCGCCTTGGGCAGGAAGGTCATGTCCTCGGACATGCAATACACGCAGCGGAAGTCGCAGCGATCGGTCACCGATACCCGCAGATAGCTGATCTTGCGGGCGAAGGGATCGACGAGCGGGGCGATGCGAGGGGCGGCGTCCATGCCGGGAAATTAGGGTGTGACGCCGCGGAAGTCATCCCTCCGCGATGGGGAGAATTCGTGTCGGCGCCCTTGCCGCCGGGCTGCCGACGCCCGACATTCCGGCCCCATGGAAGAATTCGCGGTGAAACCCGATCCGGCCGACAAGCGGCTGACGCGACGCGTCCAGGGCTGGGACCAGGACGGTGCGCCGGTCGAGGCTTCGATCGTCGTGGAGCGGCCGCTCACGCTGTTCCTGAACGGCCAGGAGATCGTCACCATGATGACGATCGGGGATCACCCGGACTGGCTGGCGATCGGCTATCTGCTCAACCAGCACATGCTGCGGGCCGGCGACGAACTCATCGGGGTCGATCACGACGACGAGACGGGAACCGTCGTCGTACGCACCCGGGCGCGCACGGATTTCGAGGAGAAGCTGCGCAAGAAGACGCTGACCTCGGGCTGCGCCCAGGGCACGGTCTTCGGCGACCTGATGGAGCGCTTCGACGAGGTCCGTCTGCCGGCAGATGCGCGGATCCGGACCTCGTGGCTCTACCGGCTGCTGCGCAAGATCAACGGCGCGCCCTCGCTCTATCTGGAGGCCGGGGCGATCCATGGCTGCGCGCTCTGCCATCAGGACCGCGTGCTCGCCTATGTCGAGGACGTCGGCCGCCACAACGCGATCGACAAGCTGGCGGGCTACATGTTCGTCAATGCCCTGCCTGGCGGCGACAAGATCTTCTACACGACGGGTCGTCTCACCTCCGAGATGGTCATCAAATGCGTCCAGATGGGGATCCCCGTCCTGGTGTCGCGTTCCGGCTTCACGGCCTGGGGCGTCGAACTGGCGCGGCAGGCCGGGCTGACCTTGATCGGGCGCGCGCGCGGCGCGCGCTTCCTGGTCCTGTCGGGACAGGAGCGGGTCGAGCGGGACGCGGACGCGCGCAGCGTCGTCGAGGAGGACCGCCGGGCCGGCCGCAAGGGAGCGCGCGAAGATGACTGACGGTCCAGTCGTGGGGCTCGTCCTGGCCGGCGGGCTGTCGCGGCGCATGGGCGGCGGCGACAAAGGGCTGCGTATGCTGGGTGAGCGCCCCATCCTGGCGCGCATCCTCGAACGTCTGCGCCCGCAGGTCGACGCCCTGGTCGTCAACGCCAATGGCGACCCGGAGCGTTTCGCCGCGTTCGGCGCGCCGGTCGTGCCCGACCTCGTCGATGGCTTCGCAGGTCCCCTGGCCGGGATCCTGACGGGGTTGCGCTGGGTCCAGGCGCAACGGCCGGATGTCGCGGCGATGGTATCGGTCGCCTGCGACGCGCCCTTCTTCCCGGCCGACCTGGTCGAGCGTCTGCGCGCGGGTGCCGCGGCGGCGGGCGTCCCGCTGGCCTGCGCCGCGTCCGACGGCAGGACCCATCCGGTCTTCGGCCTGTGGCCGGTCGCGCTCGCCGACGACCTCGAGCATGCGCTGCGGGTCGACGGCGTGCGAAAGGTCGATGTCTGGACCGCGCGCCATGGCTGCGCCCATGTCGCGTTCGGGACCGGCGACGGCGACCCGTTCTTCAACGTCAATCGCCCCGAGGACCTCGCCGTCGCGGCGGAATTCCTTTCGCGCTGCACCCGCCCCGGCTAATACATGCGCAGGCGGCGCGTCTTGCGGTGTGCGTGCCGGGAGGCGGCAGGATGGATCGGACGCGGTTTCTGGAGACGCTGGGCGTGTTCGCGGCGCGGATCTGCCACGATCTGGTAGGTCCCGTGGGGGCGATCGCCAACGGTACCGAATTGCTCGCGGACCCCGCGATGCGCGACGATCCCGAAGTGGTGGCGCTGATCGCTGGATCGTCGCTCAGCGCCAGCCGTCGGCTGCAGTATTTCCGCACCGCCTTCGGCAGCGGCAACGCACTCGCCTCGGGCCAGGCGCTGGCCGGCGCGTGGGCGCTGGCGGTGGCCTATTTCACGGACGGCAAGCAGCGCCTGGCATGGCCGAGCCCGACGCGCGAACTCGAGGCCCATGCCGACCGCGGCACCGCGCGTCTGGTGCTAGCGCTGCTCCTCGTCGCGGCGGAGACATTGCCGCGGGGCGGTACGCTTGTCGTCGACGCGGCCGCTGCGGCCGCGGGCGGGCTGTCGATATCGATCGTCGCCGAGGGGCCGCAGGCGCGGCTGCCGGATTCATTGCGCGAGATGCTTGATGGGCGCGGTCCCCTCGATTTGCCGCCTCCCGGGCCGCGCGAGGCGCCCGCATGGCTCGCCCGGTTGGTGCTGGCCGAAGCGGGGGGATCGCTCGACGTCGACGAGCAGGTGTCGGCGGTCGCGCTGTCGCTGCGGCTGCCATCGCCCGCTTGATCGTCGGGACGTCGCGGTCGTGACTTCCGAGGTCCGGGCGATGGATCCGCTGCTCCGGGACTTCCTCGACGACAGCGCGGAGAACCTGCGCGCGCTCGACGAGGTGCTCGTGCAACTGGCGGCGCGTCCGCAGCGCGTCGAATTGCTGGCAGCGATCTTCCGCGTGTTCCATACGGTCAAGGGGACCTGCGGCTTCCTCGGGCTGGAGCGGCTTGGCCGGCTGGCCCACGCCGCCGAGAACGTCCTCGAACGCCTGCGCGACGGCACCATCCCGGTGACCCCGGCGGCGATCGCGCTGATCGGCGAATACGTTGACCGCATGCGTCTGCTCGTCGCCGGGACAGCGGCGAACGGGACCGAGCCGGATCTCGAGGCGGGTGCCCCCGCGCCCGCCCTGGAGCGGTCCGGAATCGCGGCGCTGCCGGACCCTCGCTCCATCCGGGTGCCGGTCGAGCAGGTCGATCGCCTGGTCGCGGCGCTCGGCGACGCGCTGGGCGCGCGCACCGCGCTGGCCGCTACCGCCGCCGCGCCGGCGCTGGCGCGGCTCGACGACGCTCTGGCGGCGCTGCGCCGCGGCCTCGACGGGCTGAGGACCGCGCCGCTCGGCGTCGCCTGGATCGGGCTCCACCGGCTGATCCGCGACCTTTCCGCCGGTCTCGGCAAGCGCATCGAATTGTCGCTCGCCGGTGCCGAGATCGAGGTCGATCGGCGGACCGTCGAGACGCTCAAGGACGCGATGATCCATATCGTGCGCAATGCCGCCGACCACGGTATCGAGGCGCCCGCTGAGCGCGCCGCGGCCGGCAAGCCCGAAACCGGACGGATAACCGTCCGCGCCGCGCGCCGCGACGGGGGGATCACGATCGAGGTCGTGGACGACGGCCGCGGCCTGCCGCTGTCGCGGATCCGCGAGCGCGGCGTCGCCGTCGGTCTCGTGTCCGCCGACCGGGCGGCCGGGATGGACGACGAAGCCGTCGCGCGGCTGATCTTCGAGCCCGGGCTGACCACCGCGATACGCGTCACCGAGGTCTCGGGCCGGGGCATCGGCCTTGACGCAGCACGATCGGCCCTGGAGTCGCTCGGCGGCAGCATCACGGTGCGCAGCGTCCGGGGCAGGGGGGCGATCTTCGCCCTGGCCGTCCCCGACCGGCCCGCGGCGGTCGGCGACCCGCAGCCCGTGCGGCCGACGCGACTGCTGCTGGTGGATGATCGCGGAGGGTCGCGCGACCTGGTCGAGCCGCTGCTCGCCGCGGCCGGGTACCAGATCAGCACGGCGGCGGACGTCGCGGCGGTGGCGACGCTGGGCGCCGCCGGAAGCAAGTTCGACCTCGTTCTGGTCGATCCCTGGATGCCGGGCCTCGATGTCGCCGATCTTGCCGAGCGTCTCGCGACCGAGCCGGGTAGCGCCGGCGCTCCTGTCCTGGCGCTGCTCGCCGAGGACGCGCGCCCAGCGCCGTCAGCGCTGGGCGCTGCCGCTAGCGTGGTCCGCTCCGACAGCGTCGCGCTGCTGTCGCGGGTCGCCGAACTGACGGGTCGGCGCGGCGGTGGCCGGTGAGCGGCCCCGTGTCGACTTGCGCGCGTCGCTGCTCTAACGTCCGCGCAGCGGCGGAAGCGGTCATGCGCGCCGCCAGGGGCCTTTTGTCATGAAGTCATGTCTTGTCGTCGATGGTTCGAAGGTGATCCGCATGGTGACGCGGCGGATCGTCGAGGGCGCCGGCTATGGCGTGCGCGAGGCGGCGGATCCGGGCGCGGCGACGGCCGCGTGCGGCGACGCGATGCCGGACCTCATCCTGCTCGACTGGGACCTGCCGGGAAGCGGCGGCGCGGAAGTGCTGCGCGCCGTGCGCGAGATGGAGGGCGGCGGGGGGGCGGCGGTGATCCTCTGCTCGTCCCAGTCGGATCCGGCGCGGATCTCCGATGCGCTCGCGGCCGGCGCCGACGAATACGTCATGAAGCCCTTCGACGGTCAGATCCTCAGGTCGAAGCTGGAGCTTCTTGGCCTGGGCGGGTCGCCGATGGCCGCGAAGCTGGTCTAGCATGCGCTCGGACAATCTCGAATTCCTGGCCGGATGGCTGGAGGAGCGCACGGGGTTCGCGCTCGCTCGCGACCAGATGCATCTCGTCGAGGCGCGGTTGCTGCCGCTGGTGCGTCGGCTCGCGCTCGGCGATCTCGACGCGCTGATGGGCGAGTTGCGCGGCGGGCGCAAGCCCGAGATCGCGGTCGAGGTCACGGACGCGATGATGACGACCGAGACCTCCTTCTTTCGCGATGCCGCGGTCTTCGTCCAGTTGCGCGACCGGATCCTGCCGGCGCTGGTGGCCGCGCGTGCCGGGTCCCGGCGTCTGCGCGTCTGGTGCGCGGCCGTGTCGACCGGCCAGGAGGCGCTGTCGATCGCGATGCTGGCGCGCCGCCACGAGGTCGGCCTGGATGGCTGGCAGATGGACCTGCTCGGGACCGACGTGTCGCGCCAGGCGATCGAGCGGGCGCGGGCGGCGTCCTATTCGCATTTCGAGATCCAGGCCGGCTTGCCGGCGAAGCTGCTGGCCCAGCATTTCCGGCGCAGCCAGGAACGCTGGGTCGCGACCGACGCGCTGCGTCGCGCCGCCACGTTCAAGGAATTCAACCTGCTCGCCGACCCGGCGTCGCTCGGCGCGTTCGATCTTGTCCTCTGCCGGTATATGCTCCGCGGTGCCGTGCCCGCAGTCGCGCGGGAGGTGGCGGCGCGGGTGGCGGGGAGCATCGCGCCCGGAGGGTATCTGGTCCTCGGGGCCGACGAGCGCTTGCCCGAGGGCGTTGCGGGGCTGGAGGCCGTCGAGGGCGCGCCGGGGATCTACGCCTCGACCGGAGCGGACGCGGACGCGTGAGTCGCGGCTACCCGCCTGCCGAACCGGCGCGCCGACCCGGCCGTCAGGCGACCGCTTCCTTGTCGTTGTGCGCCTTGCCGGAGGTCGGCTCGCGCAGCACGTAGCCGCGGCCCCAGACCGTCTCGATGTAGTTGTCGCCCGCGCAGGCGTTGGAAAGCTTCTTGCGGAGCTTGCAGACGAACACGTCGATGATCTTGAGCTCGGGCTCGTCGATGCCGCCATAGAGATGGTTGAGGAACATCTCCTTCGTCAGGGTGGTCCCCTTGCGCAACGACAGCAACTCGAGGATGCCGTATTCCTTGCCCGTGAGGTGGATCGGCGTGCCATTGGACTCGACGGTGCGCGTGTCGAGGTTGATCGTCAGCTTGCCGGTCTTGATGATCGACTGGGAATGACCCTTGGCCCGGCGCACGATCGCGTTGATCCGGGCCACGAGTTCGCGCTTGTCGAAGGGCTTGGTGATGTAGTCGTCGGCGCCGAAGCCGAGACCCTTCAGCTTGTTGTCGAGTTCCGAAAGCCCGGACAGGATCAGGATCGGGGTCTTGACGCGGGCGGCGCGCAGGCGACGCAGCACCTCGTAGCCGTCGATGTCCGGCAGCATCAGATCGAGGATGATTATGTCGTAGTCGTAAATCTTGCCGATCTCCAGCCCGTCTTCGCCCAGATCGGTGGTGTCGCAGACGAAACCTTCGGATTTGAGCATCAGTTCGATGCTCTTCGAGATCGCGGAATCATCTTCAACGAGCAGGACTCGCATCCTCAGGCTCCTTGGTATTCCGGGGGCGGGGGCACCCCGGACATCTGATGCTATTAACCTAATTCTCGCCGCGCAACCGTTAACGAAACGCGAATCCCCCGGTCCGATCCGTTCAGAATCCCTTCACCATGCCGCGTTAACCTCGTTTCGCGCCTGCCATCGGGCGCCGGCCCGCTCCAACAGGGTATCCCGGCATGACCTTCCTGCTTCCCAGCCACGCCATCCGCCAGATCTCGCCGCATCGTTACTTCGGCCGGGTCAGCGCTGTCATGGGGCTGATGATCGAGATCGGCGGCATCGCCCAGGTCCTGTCGGTGGGAAGCCGCTGCACCGTCACTGCCCGGTCCGGGGCCGCCCTGCTGTGCGAAGTGGTGGGGTTCCGCGGCAGCAGGGCGGTGGCGCTGCCTTTCGGCTCGCTTGAGGGCGTCGGCATTGGATGCGCGGTCGAGGCGATCGACGCCCAGGCCGCGATCTTCCCCTCGTCGGCATGGCTGGGCCGGGTGGTCAACGCCCTGGGCGAACCTATCGACGGGAAGGGGCCGCTGACGCGCGGCGCCGAGCCGCGGCCGATCAAGGGCGTGCCGCCCTCGGCCCATGCCCGCCAGCGCGTCCGCGGCAAGGTCGATCTCGGCGTCCGGGCGATCAACGCATTCACCACCTGCTGCCGGGGTCAGCGCATGGGCATCTTCGCCGGCTCCGGCGTCGGCAAGTCGACGCTGCTGTCGATGATGGCGCGCTATACCAGCGCCGATGTCTGCGTGATCGGTCTGGTCGGCGAACGCGGCCGCGAGGTGCAGGAATTCCTCGAGGACGACCTGGGACCGGAGGGGCTCGCCCGCTCGGTGGTGGTGGTCGCGACCTCGGACGAGCCGCCGCTGATGCGCCGCCAGGCGGCCTACATGACGATGGCGATCGCCGAGTATTTCCGCGACGCCGAACGCGACGTGTTGTGCCTGATGGATTCGGTCACGCGCTTCGCGATGGCGCAGCGCGAGATCGGCCTGTCCGCCGGCGAGCCGCCGGCCAGCAAGGGCTACACGCCGTCCGTGTTCGCCGAACTGCCCAAGGTCCTGGAGCGCGCCGGCCCAGGCGCTGGCGCCGGATCGATCACCGGTCTTTTCACCGTGCTGGTCGACGGCGATGACCACAACGAGCCGATCGCCGATGCGGTGCGCGGCATCCTCGATGGCCATATCGTGCTGGACCGCGCCATCGCAGAGCGCGGGCGCTATCCGGCGATCAACATCCTCAAGTCGATATCGCGCACGATGCCCGGCTGCAACAGCCCGGCCGAGAATGCGGTGGTGACGCGCGCCCGGCGGCTGATCGCCCAGTACGAGGACATGGCGGAACTCATCCGGCTCGGCGCCTACCGCATGGGTTCGGACGCGCGGATCGACGAGGCGATCCACTTCCAGCCGGCGCTCGACGAGTTCCTCGGCCAGGCGAAGTCGGATCCGTCCGCCCTCGCCGATGGCTATGCGCAGCTCGCCGAGATCCTCGGCATGGAAGCGCCCGGGGCGTGACCGCATGAAGGGACTGCCGACGCTCATCCGCGCGCAGCGCTGGCGCGTCGACGAGATGCGCCGCGAGGTGGTTCGCTTCGAAGGCCTGCTCGCGGAGCGCCGCGACGACGCCATCCGCTTCGAGGCCGAGGTGGTCGACGAGCAGCGCCGCGCGAGCACCGACGAGGTGGCGCGCTATGCCTATGCCGGCGGCTACACGGCCGGCGTGATCCATCGCCGCGCCGCCTTCGCGGCCGCCATCTCGGAGGCCGAGGCGGAGCTCGCCGGGCGGCGCGCGCTGCTGAGCGAACTCTTCGCCGAGCTCAAGCGCTACGAGATCGTGCTGGAGCGGTTCGAGAAGCGCGAAGCCGAGGAGGCGGCGCGACGCGAGGCGATCGCGCTCGACGAACTCAGCCTGGAGATGCACCGTCGCGGACAGTCCTGACGTCCCGGGTGGGGGGCGCGGACTGCGGCGGCGCGAGACCGGCCGCGACGGAACGGGGATCCTCGAGCAGGAAGCGCGCGAGCAGGTCGGTGTCGAGCCGCACCAGCCCGCCGCCGATCCGCGG
>JBIKXN010000507.1:0-2896 GCA_044355765.1 Alphaproteobacteria bacterium | reverse complement strand
GGCGCTGGCGATCTTCACCTTCCTGGGCAGTTGGACCGCCTTCCTATGGCCACTGATCGTCACCAACAGCGCCGCGAACTTCACCGTCCCGGTGGGCCTCGCCGCCTTCGCCGGCGAGTTCGCGACGGAATGGAACATGATCATGACGGGGGCGGCGGTCGCCACCCTACCGGTGCTGGCCGTCTTCGTTCTGCTGCAGAAATACATCATCCGGGGCGTGATCCTCTCGGGTGTGAAGGGATGATGGACAGGTGAGCCTCCGCGACGACAGCGTCTTCCCGGCACCGGTGTACAGGCGCACCGTGCTCGCGCCGCTCTTCGACGGCGCCAAGCGCCATTATCTCGAGAGCTTCCGCCGCATCGACCGCGCCCATTGCGCGATGCTGGCCGAGACCGGGATCCTGGCGCGCGGCGAAGCGGGCGCGATCGCGCGCGCGCTGGCGGCGATCGAACGCGAACTCGATGTCGCGTCGCTGGCCTACGACGGCTCGGTCGAGGATTTCTTCTTCCTGGTGGAACGCGAGCTGCGGCAACGCCTAGGCGCCGACCTGGCGGGGCGGTTGCATACCGGTCGCAGCCGGAACGACATCGACCACACGAATTTCCGCATCGTTCTCAAGAGCAGGCTGGACCGCGTCCTCGGCCTGAGCGCCGATCTGGCCGACGCCCTGCTCGGCGCCGCGCGTCGCGAGCGCGACACGCTGATCGTCGCCTACACCCATGGCCAGCCGGCGCAGCCCTCGACATTCGGGCACTATCTGGGCGCCGCGATCGAGGTCGCGCTGCGCGATATCGCGCGGCTGGAGGCGGCGCGCGCGGTCGTCGATCTCTGCCCGATGGGCGCAGCGGCGATCACCACCAGCGGCTTTCCGCTCGACCGGCATCGGATGGCCGCCCTGCTCGGCTTCGCGGCCCCGCTCGAGAATTCCTATGGCTGCATCGCCGGCGTCGACTACGTGACCGCACCCTACGCGGCGCTGCGGCTCATGGCCCTGCATCTCGGTCGCCTGATCCAGGATATGCAGTTCTGGTCGTCCTTCGAGGTCGGCCAGCTCTACGTGCCGAACGCCTTCGTACAGATCAGCTCGATCATGCCGCAGAAGCGCAACCCCGTGCCGATCGAGCATCTGCGGCTGATCGCGTCGCTCGCCGCCGGGCGTGCCGATACCGTCCTGACGACGATGCACAACACGCCCTTCACCGACATGAACGACAGCGAGGGCGCGGTCCAGGAGGCCGGATACGCCGCCTTCGAGAGCGCCGAGCGGATGCTGGAACTGCTCGCGGGCCTGGTGTCCGCGGTCCGCATCGACTCGGACCGCGTCCGGCGCAACATCGACGCCTCGTGCATCACCATCACCGAACTCGCCGACACGCTGGTGCGCGAGGAAGGCCTGTCCTTCCGCCAGGCGCACGAGATCGCCGCGCATGTGGGTCGCCATGTCGTGGCGGCGGCGACGAACCTGCGCGCGGACGGCTACGCGCCCTTCCGCATCGCCTTCGAGACCGCGACCGGCCGCGCGCCGGGCCTGGACGCCGCGGAATTCGCGCGCGCAGTCTCGCCCGAACGCTTCGTTGCGGTGCGCGACCGCTTCGGCGGGCCGGCGCCCGCGGCGCTCGACGCCGCCTTCGAGCGATACGCGCAGGCGCTCGACGCGCAGCGCGCGGCGGCGCTCGCGCGGACGGCGCGCGAGACGCAGGCGACGGCGGAACTCGACGCCGCATTCGCCGCGCTGTCGGAGGCCTGAGCGCCATGGCCGCCGTCTCCCTGCGCGGGGTCACGAAGCGCTTCGACCGCACGACCGTCGTCCACGGGCTCGATCTCGAGATCGGCGACGGCGAGTTCGTTGTGCTGGTCGGGCCGTCGGGCTGCGGCAAGTCGACGACCCTGCGCATGATCGCCGGGCTGGAGGACATCAGCGGCGGCGAGATCTCGATCGCCGGGCGGGTCGTCAACCGTCTCGAGCCGAAGGACCGCAACATCGCGATGGTGTTCCAGAACTACGCGATCTATCCGCACATGACCGTGCGGCGGAACATCGCCTTCGGGCTGCGCACCGCGCGGCTCGCGCGCCCCGAGGAGGACAAGCGCGTGCTCGCGACCGCAGCGACGCTGGGTCTGGTCGACCTGCTGGAGCGCAAGCCCGCGCAGCTCTCCGGCGGACAGCGCCAGCGCGTCGCGATCGGCCGCGCGATGGTGCGCGATCCTGCCGTGTTCCTGTTCGACGAGCCGCTCTCCAATCTCGACGCGCAGTTGCGCGCCCAGATGCGGCTGGAGATCAAGAAGCTGCATCAGAGCCTGCGCAGCACGATCGTCTTCGTCACCCACGACCAGATCGAGGCGATGACGCTCGCCGACCGGATCGTGATCATGGAGGCGGGCCGCATCCAGCAGATCGGCACGCCGACCGAAGTCTATCGCAGGCCCGCGAACGTCTTCGTCGCGCGCTTCATCGGGTCGCCGTCGATGAACCTGCTCGAGGCGCGCGCAGGCGCGGACGGCGCGCTGGAACTCGCGGGATCCGGCCTGCGCGTCGTGCCGCCCGCCGGGTTTTCCCGCGCACAGGCGGGCGCGGCGCTGCTCCTGGGCCTGCGGCCCGACGACCTGCGCGCGACCGCCGCGGCGCCCGGCGCGGTACCGGTCGGCGCGCTGGTCGCGCAGGCACGGGTGACGGTCGTCGAGCCGCTCGGCCCGGACATGCTGGTCTACGCGCAATGCGGCCGGGACGAACTGGTGGCCAAGGCCGATGCGCGCGCGGTCTTGCGACCAGGGGACGAGGTGACTCTGGTCGCCGCGGGCGAGGCGCTGCACGTCTTCGACGCCGCCAGCGGCGTGGCGATCTGAGACGCTCCGGCGTCAGCGGATCAGTCCCGCGTGGCGCGGCAGCCACAGCGT
>JBIKXN010000506.1:0-2905 GCA_044355765.1 Alphaproteobacteria bacterium | reverse complement strand
TGCTGCCGGTGACGAGCGGCTGGGTCGTGAATTTGAGCGCGTCGCCCTGGCGCTTCAGCACGTAGAAATAGACGTGCAGCCCGCCGAAGAGCAGCGTGGTCAGCGCCAGGTTGCGCGCGAACAGCACGGCGATCCACCACGCCTCGAATTCGCGCATGGACGAAAGATCCGGCGTCAGCGCGTACCAGCTCAGCAGCGTGGCGGCGAGGTACAGCGTGTTCATCGGCCAGAGATAGCCGGGGAAGCCGAACAGCCATCTCGCCGTCGCCAGCGGCCGCGGTGGCCAGGCGATCGTCGGCGGCAGGGCGATCGGTTTCTCGGGCCGCCATTCGCCGCGCGCGTCGCGGCCGGTCGATGTCGCGATGGTCATGCCGGGCCCTCCTCCAGGGAAAGCCAGCCTAGCGCGCCGCGACGACCTCTTCATAGAGCCTGCGATAGGCCGCGCACATCCGCGCCTCGGCATAGGCCGCGGCGCAGCGCGCGCGGTTCGCCTCCCCCAGTTGCACCCGCAGCGCCGGGTCGGCGGCGAGGCGGCGCAGCGCGGCGGCGAGCCCGGCCATGTCGCCGCGCGGGCGGATAAGGGGCCGGTTCTGCGCGGCGACCATCTCGGCGATGTCGCCGACATCGGTCGCGACCACCGGCTTGGCCAGCGCCATGGCCTCGAGCACGGCATAGGGCATCTGTTCGCTGCGCGAGGTCATGGCCAGGACGTCGAACAGCGCGAGGGCGGGCGCCGGGTCGTCGAGCGATCCCAGGAAGGCGACGCGCGATGCGACACCCAGCCGGGCCGCCTCGGCCTCGAGCCCCGGCCGCTCCGGCCCGTCGCCGGCCAGGACCAGACGCCAGCGCGCGTCGTCGGCGGCGATCATGGCGAAGATGCGCAGCAGGGCGCCCAGATCCTTGACCGCGACCAGCGGGGAGACGGCGCCGAGGATCAACGCGCCCGGTCGGCGCGCGAAGGGAGCGGGCGCCGCGGCGGCGCGCCGTTCGATCCCCGCGATGTCGATCCCGTTGGGGATATGGCGGATGGCGGCGTCCGCCACGCCCCAATGGCGGCGCGCGATGTCGCGCAGGGCCAGCGACGGCACGACAAGCTTCACGCCCCCCGCCAGGGCCATACGCCGGAACAGGTTGCGCCGCTTCAGCAGGCGATCCGCCTCCTCGGGCCCGAAACCGTGCTCGGCATGGATCACCGGCGCGACGCCCGCCATCCGCGCGATCGCGCACCATTCGATCGCCCCCCAGTTGTAGGTGACGACCGCATCCGGCGCCCGACGCCGCAGGAAGCGCAGGATGGCGGGCGCCGCGCGCAGCCCCGCCGCGCCTCCCGCCGGCGCCGCCAGGATCTCGTGCGGCGTCGCCGCATCCAGCTTCGCGCGGCATTGCATGCGCCCGTCGAGCGTGACCACGGCGTGGCCGTAGCCATCGCCCAAGGCGTTCGCCAGCGTCGCGAACTGGGTCTGCATCCCGCCGATGGCGAAGCTGGGGAAGACATGGAGCAGGCGCGGCCGCATCGCTGGATCTCTCCCCGCACGCGATCGCCAGGGGACATGCCCGCCTTGCGCGTCGCGCCGCATCGACCCGGCGCAAGCCGTCGATGCGCGGGGTCACGCGAGTATCGGCCAGGGCCGGGATCGCGCGGCGACACGGAAGACTCGGCCGCGCGACACGGACGGCTTAGGACCCGCGTCAGCCGGGCAGCGGGCGCGCCGCGACGCCCAGGTCGTTCCAGGCCTGGGGATGGCAGGTGAAGATCAGGAACTGGTGGCGCGTCGCCGCGTCGTAGAGCGCGCGTTTCATGCCGGCGAGGCGGTCCCTGTCGGTATGGACCAGCGCGTCGTCGAGGATGACCAGCGTCGGCCGGCCGGCTTCCTTCAGCAGATCGGCATAGGCCAGGCGCAGCAGGATGCCCAGCTGTTCGCGCGCGCCGACGCTGTACTCGCCGAAGCCGCCGCCCTGGCCGCCGGCGCCGGGCAGCTCGCGACGGACATGCGCCGGCGCCAGGGTCTCGTCCAGCTCGACGGCCAGGCCCGGCAGCGCCAGGCGCAGATAGCGGTCGAGGCGCTGCTGCAGCGGCGCCAGGATCCGGCGCGACAGCGCCGCGCGCTTCTCGCGCATCAGCTCGAGGATCAGATCGAGCGCCGCGACGCGCTGGACGAACTCATCGACACGCCGCTCGGCGTCGGCAAGGTCGCGCAGCGTCTCGGCCTGCCTTTCCTCGAGGCCCGCGGCGCCCGCGGTGGTGAGGATGGTCCGCAGGTCGCGGATCTCGTCGCGCAGGGTCTGGCGCTGCGTCTCCGCCGCCTTCGCGCTGTCGCCGAAGCGACGGATGTCGTTCTCGATGGCCGACAGGTCGAGCTCGGCGAGCCGGGCTTCGGCCGCGGCAAGCCGGCCGGTCGCGGTGGTCTCGTCGCTGCGTGCGGTGGCGAGATCGGTCTCGACCCGCGCCTTTTGCGCCGCGCGCTCCGGTGCGGCGAGCGCGGCTTGCGCCTTTTCGAGCTCCTGGCTGATCTGTGCGGCCTTGGCCACGGCCGACGCCGCCTTCTGGGAGGCGTCGTTGCGCGCCGACGAGACCGCGTCGAGATCCTCGCGCGCCGCCTGTTCCGCTTCGGCGGCGGCCTTGAGTTGTGGCGCTTCGGGCATCGCCGGATCGATCGCGGGCAGGCGTTCGAGACCGGCGGCGGCCTCGTCGCGCTCCGTCCGTTTCGTCGCGACGTCGGTCTGCAGCGCCGCGAGCCCCGCCGGCGCGTGGACCGCCAGAAGCTGTTCCGCCGTCGCGATGTCCCGCCGCAGCGCCTGGTCGCGGCGGTCGCGCTCGCGCAAGGCCTCGATATCGGCCGCACCGGCGCGATCGAGCAGCGCGCGCAGCTCGCTCTCCTGCGTCGCGATCTGCGCGGCGAGCGCG
>JBIKXN010000505.1:0-2907 GCA_044355765.1 Alphaproteobacteria bacterium | reverse complement strand
CTCGCCGAGCCGAACATGATCATCGAGATCGACGCGATCGCCGCGGCATAGCCGGCCGCGGCATCACTCCGCGAACGCCTTTTCGCGCGCCTTGCGCACCGCGGGGGCGAGGACGGCGATCAGAAGGACCAGCGCCATCAGCAGAAGCGCCAGGCTGATCGGCCGCTCCAGGAAGATCATCGCGTCGCCGCGCGACAGGCGCAGCGAACGGCGCAGGTTCTCCTCCATCAGCGGCCCCAGGATGAACCCGAGCAGCAGCGGCGCCGGCTCGCAGTCGAGCTTGAGGAACACGTAGCCCAGCGCCCCGAAGCCGAGCGCGAGCAGCACCTCGAAGGTCGAATTGTTGAGCCCGTAGACGCCGATGCAGCAGAACACGAGGATCGCCGGGTAGAGCATCCTGTAGGGCACGCGCAGCAGCGACACCCAGATGCCCACCAGGGGCAGGTTGATGACGACCAGCATCAGATTGCCGATCCACATGCTCGCGATCAGCCCCCAGAACAGCGACGGCTCGCGCTCCATGACCTGCGGCCCGGGAACGATGCCGTGGATCGCCATCGCGCCGATCATCAGGGCCATCACCGCGTTGGGCGGGATCCCGAGCGCCAGCATTGGGATGAAGGACGTCTGGGCGCCGGCGTTGTTCGCCGCCTCGGGGGCCGCCACGCCGCCGACCGCGCCCGCGCCGAAACGCCCGGGGTCGCGCGCCAGCTTCTTCTCGACGGTGTAGGCCGCGAAGCTGGACAGCAGCGCGCCGCCGCCCGGCAGAACGCCGAGCACCGCGCCGATCAGAGTGCCGCGCACCGCGGCGGGCGTCGCTTCGCGCAGCTCCGCGCGCGTCGGCCAGAGCGTTCCGACATGCGCGCTCGCGGCGCGCACGAAATGCCGCTCGAGCTGGACCGCGATCTCGGCGATCGCGAACAGCCCCATCGCCAGCGGCACGAAACCGATGCCGTCGGACAGTTCCTGGATGCCGAAGACGAAACGCTGGGTCCCTGAATTGACGTCGGTGCCGACGAGGCCGAGCGCGAGGCCGAGCAGGGTCATCGCCACCGCCTTTGCGACCGAGCCGCGCGCGAGGACGATCGCCGCGACCAGGCCGAAGACCATCAGCGAGAAATACTCCGGGGCGCGGAACAGCCGCGCGAAGGCGACCATCGCCGGGCTGGCGACGGCGACGACCAGCGTCGCCACGCTGCCGGCGAAGAACGAGGCCAGCGCGGCGACCGCGAGCGCGGCGCCGGCGCGCCCGCGCCGCGCCATCGCATGGCCGTCGAGGCAGGTGACCACCGACGAGGACTCGCCCGGCATGTTGACCAGGATGGCCGTCGTCGATCCGCCGTATTGCGCGCCATAGTAGATCCCCGCGAGCATGATCAGCGCCGACACCGGCGGCAGCGCGAAGGTGACCGGCAGCAGCATCGCGATCGTCGCGACCGGACCGATGCCCGGCAGCACGCCGATCAGCGTTCCGAGCAGCGCGCCGGCCAGGCACCAGAACAGGTTCGCGGGCGTCAGGGCGACGCCGAAGCCGAGGATCAGGGGATCGAGGAGATCGCTCACCGGCCGAAGAGCGGGATGGGCAGGCCCAGGCCGAGGACGAACACGACCGCGCCCAGAGCGGCCAGGAAACCGGCGAGCGCCGCCGTCTCGACCGGCCGGTAGGGGCGTTCGGCGAGCCGGGCGACCGCCACGCAGCCGACGATGGCGACGACCAGGCCCGCGGGCTCGAGCAGCAGGGCGAAGACGCCGATGCCGGTGAGCAGGCACAGCAGCGGCCGGAGATCGCGCGGCGGCAGATCCGCGCCGCGCGGCGACAGGGCCGCGGCGAAACCGAGCGCCAGCCCGAGCGCGACCAGGGCCCAGCCGAGCGCGCGCGGCATCCATCCCGGCCCCATGCGCTGCATCTGCCCCGCAGGATAGGCGCCGGCCAGCGCGACAACCCCTGCCCCGATCGCCACGAAAAGAAGCCCGGCGAGCGTGCCGGGTCGCCGCAGCCGGTCGAGCACTCAGTCGACCTTCGCGCCGGAGATGCGCACGATGTCCTTGTACTTCGCGTGCTCCGCACGCACGAAGGCGTCGAACTCGGCCGGCGTGTTGCCGACCGGCACCACCGCCAGCCTCGCCAGGCGCTCGATCGTCGCCGGATCCCTGAGCGCGGCGATGGCCGCGTCAGCCAGCTGCCTGACGATGTCGGGGGGAGTCGCGGCGGGCGCGAAGATGCCGAACCAGGTGGAGATGTCGAAGCCGGGAAATCCGGCCTCGGCCATCGTCGGCACGTTCGGCACCTGCGCGCTGCGCTTCGCCGTGGTGACCGCCAGCGGGCGGAGCTTTCCGGCCTCGATCTGGGGGAAGGCGTTGGCCAGGTTGTCGAACGAGAACTGCGTCTCGCCGGACAGCAGCGCGTTGAGCTGCGGCGCGCCGCCCTGATAGGGGATGTGTTCGATCGGCACGCCGATGCGGTCCGCGAACAGCGCGCCGGCAAGATGGCCCCCGCTGCCGTTGCCGCCCGAGCCGTAGTTGAAGCCCTTGGGGTTAGCCCTGATCTGCGCGACGAGTTCGCCGACCGTCGCCGCCTTCACCGACGGGCCCACGACCAGGATGTTCGGAACCTCGCCGACCGCGGTGATCGCCACCGTGTCCTTGAGCGGATCGAAAGGCATGCGGGCATAGAGATGCGGATTGACCGCATGGGTCGACAGCGCGCCCATCACGATCGTATGTCCGTCGGGCGCCGATTTCGCGACCAGGTCCACGCCCACGTTGCCGCCCGCGCCGGGACGGTTCTCGACCACGACCGGCTGGCCGAGCAGCGCCGCCATGCGATCGGCGACCGCGCGCGCCGAGACGTCGAGCGAACCCCCTGCCGGAAACGGCACGACGAAGCGGACCGGCTTGCTCGGAAAG
>JBIKXN010000504.1:0-2909 GCA_044355765.1 Alphaproteobacteria bacterium | reverse complement strand
GACGCCGGGCGCGGCGGTCTCGATCAGCGGCGGCAGACAAGCCGTCTCGGGGCGTCGGCAGGCGGCGCGGATCGCGGCGCGCAGATCCCCGGGGACGCTCATCGCAGTCCGTGATCGCCGGCATAGGACGCGCGCGGCGGCGACGTCCAGCCGGCGAGCACGGCCGGATCGGGTCGGTAGATCTCGACACGCAGCGGATGGCAGGCGGCCGCTTCCCCGGATGCGGACGACCCGCAATCGCCGCCGGGACAGGCGGACAGCCCGCCAAGCAGATCGATCTCGGCGAAGAATTCGATGAAGTCGCCCGGCCGCACCGGGCTCGCCTTCATGAAGTACTGCCGCGTGTCGCGGGTGAAGCCTGTGCACATGAACACGTTCATGACGTCGTGGACATGGCGCTCGGCGACGTCGAGCGGCAATCCCCGCCCCTTGGCCAGCGCGCGCGTCAGGTTGGAATGGCAGTAGCAGTCGTAGCGCCCGCCCTTGAGCATGCCGTTGGTGTAGGGATCGCAGCGCGTGCCGATGACGTCGTGGATGCCGGCCCCGTCGGCGTCGGAACCGTACCAGCCCAGCGTGTCGTGGGTGATCGTCGCCATCGGCCGCAGATAGGGCATGTTGCTCCACAGCCGGTTGCCGGTGGTGACATGGCTGGCGTGGATCTGCCGCGTCTTGCCCGAAAAGAACCGCTCGTCGAGGTCGCGCGCGTTCCACAGGTTGAGGTCGCCCACCTGCGGCCCCTCGACGCTGACGATGCGGAAGACATGGCCCGCCGGCACTTCGAAGACGCGGCCGTCGCGCGGCGGAACGGTCAGCGCGTCGACGCGCTGCAGCGAGCGGCGGACGCGCGCATAGAACTCGGCATCGATCGGCGGCAGCTTGTCGACCTCGTAGGCGACCAGCGCCTTGGCCGCGCGTCGCGCCGCGGCATCCGGCGGGACGGGAACGGGATCGAACAGCGACATGGCGGTCACCTAGGGCTGCGCCGACTCGGCGTCGGCTGGAAAACTCTCTACGCCGCAAATCTTGCATCCGCGGCGTCATACCAGCCATAAGTTTCGGCTTCCGCGGGGGCAGATGGCCCGACCGCGTCCGCTTCGCTCGCAACCGCAGGCCGAGGGCTCCGACCGTGACCACTTCCAAGATCGTGCGCATCGACCGCCATCCCGGCCGTTCGGCCCAGACCCATGGCCTCGCGATCGTGCTGGGCACAGATCCAGAGCTGATCCACGAGCCCTCGGTCGGCGTCGTCGGCACCAAGGGCGACAGCCAGTGCTATCTGGGCGTGATGGCGAAGGTCGACGCGATCCACGCCGCGCTCAAGGCGCGGATCGGCCGCGGGCCGGGTCAGTTGCCGCTGCGCCTGGTTCAGCCCGAATACACGATCGCGGTCTCGGACGGCATCCGCAACGGCACGCGCGAGATGCGCTATTCGCTTATCGGTCGCGAAGTCACGCACGACTCCCTGTGCGAGCATCTCGAGGGGTCGGGCCTCGCCGGCACGATCGCGGTCGTCGCCTGCGACAAGCCGCCGGTGGGGACGCTCGCCGCCGTGCTCGAGCATAACGAGCCGGCGATCATCATGTCCGACGGCACGATCCGGCCCGGCAAGGACCCGGCCACCGGCGAGGCGCTGGACATCGTCAGCGCCTACCAGGCCGCCGGCCACCCCGATCCCGAGCATCGCCACCGCATCGCCTGCAACGCCTGCCCGGGTATCGGCAGCTGCGGCGGCATGTTCACCTACAACACAATGCAGACCTTCATCGGCGTCGTCGGCATGCAGCCGCTGCACATGGTCGCGGCCCCCTCCGACGACCCGCGCCGGCTCGAAGCCTTCCCCGAGGAACTGGTCGGTCATCTGGCCCGTCTGATCGAGCGCGGCCTGCGGCCCCGCGACATCGTGGTGCGCGATTCCCTGCGCAACGCCGTCATCGTCGCGATGGCGATCGGCGGCTCGACCAACGTCGTGCTGCATATCCCGGAGATCGCGCGCGCCGCCGGCTACGCCGATTTCTGGAAGGACGTGATGACGCCGGAGGAATTCAACCACCTCTCGCAGCATGTCGTGCCGGTGCTCACCAACGCGCGGCCCTATGGAAAATACTCGATGGTGGATATCGACCGCGTCGGCGGCGTGCAGGTGATCGTACGCGAACTGCTCGACGCGGGGCTGCTCAACGGCGACGTCATGACCTGCACCGGCGAGACGCTGGCCGCCCAGGTCGCGCGGCTGGCGCCGCCGCGCGCCGACGGGGAGGTCATCCACCCGGTCGAGAAGCCCTACAAGCCGACCGGCGGGTTGCGCATGCTCGGCGGCAACCTGTCGCCCGATTTCTCGGCGATCCTCAAGCTCGCCGGCGTCGAGGGGGGCCTCGAGAACAACGTCTTCCGCGGCCGCGCGCGCGTCTTCGAAGGAGAGCGCGGCCTGATCGACGCGCTCGACAAGGCGCCCGACAGCTTCCGGAACAACGACATGATCATCGTGCGCTACGAGGGGCCGAGCGGCGCGCCCGGCATGCCCGAGATGCTCGACCCGACCTCGCGTATAACCACGCTGTGCCGCGAGCGCGGCATCGTCGTGGGACTGATGACCGATGCGCGCTTCTCCGGCGGCTCCGTCGGCCTCGTCATCGGCCATGTCGGGCCCGAGGCGGCGCTCGGCGGTCCGATCGCCTTCGTCGAGGACGGCGACGAAATCGTCGCCGATCTCAACTCCAACACCCTCGATTGCACCGCGCTGAAGACCCCCGCGACCCTTGCCGCCCGCAAGGCCGCCTGGGAGGCGGCTGTTGGCGCCAATGGCGGCACGCATCCGAATTGCGGCATCGCCGACACGCGCCTGCTGCACCGCGCGCGCCACATGTCGGTGCCGGCGAAGCGCGGCGGCGGTCTCCATCCGTCCCGCCAGG
>JBIKXN010000102.1:0-9830 GCA_044355765.1 Alphaproteobacteria bacterium | reverse complement strand
CGCCGCGCGGCGACAGCAGCGGATGCTCTGTGAAGCCAGGCGGCGGCGTCGCCAGGAAGTCGCGGCTGGCGACCGAGAGCGCGCGCACCGTCGCATTGCCGTAGGTCTCCGTGAACAACGCCGCCGATCGGCCGGAGCTGTGGTAACCGGGATGGCTCTCGCGCTCGAGGACAACCACGCGATGACGCTCGGCCATCGCCCAGGCCGCCGATGCTCCCGCGATCCCCGCGCCGATCACCGCGATGTCGAAACGCTCCACGTGCAAGCCTCCCAGCCCCGGATCCACGAACGCCGCATGCTGCGCCGTCCGGTGCCGCCGGGCAACCCATGACGATGGGAATGAAGGCGGGCATCGGCGCGTTGATCGTGGCAGGAAAGGAAAGGACCGCCTTGGCCATCTCGACCGCGCGCATCGTCCTCGCCGCGACGCTGCTGAGCTTCGCCGCCGCGCCGGCGATCGCCCAGCAGGCCCCGGTAGCCAAGCAGGGGGCCTGCCCGTCGGGCTATCATACCAGCGGCAATTACTGCGCCCCGTCTTCGGCGACGGCGCGCCCGGCGCTGCCCAAGACCGGCAGTTGCCCGTCGGGCTACCACACCAGCGGCGACTATTGCCTGGGCAGCGGCCCCAACGCGCGGCCCGCCGTGGTCAAGCGCGGCGCCTGCCCGTCGGGCTACCACACCAGCGGCGACTACTGTCTCGCGAACTGACGAGAGAGTTTTCCCGTCGCGCGGCGCAAACCTGCGCCTCTCCTACGCTTGTAGCGCGTGGGGAGGTTGCAGGGGGCGGCGCCGGGGAGCACAAACGCAGGATATCTGACGCCTGAACGGGACCCGCTTTAGCCGGGCACGCCGGTCCAGGGTCGCGGCGCCAGCGGCGGGGTCGTGATCGCGTAGGTGTCGGTGATGCGCGGTGCCTTTGCGAGACGCGCGATGTCGGGAACGGGCCGGCGCAATGCGGGATCGCCGGCCAGCGCCAGTTCGATCCCATGCGCGGCCGAGAGCGTGAACAGATCGGCGGCCGCGGGCCCCGTGATCATCATCCCGAACGGCGTGCCGGTGGGCTCAAGGCCCATGGGCAGCGACAGGCTGGGGTTGCCGGTCAGAGAGATCATGTATGTGGGCGAGAACCAGTGGAAATACGTCGCCAGCCTTTTGCCGGCGATCTCGTTCAGGTAGAGCTGCCCCCAGGGAAAGGGCGGCACCGCGACGGTCGGCGACAGGATCAGGTCGTAGTCGGCATAGATCTTCTGCACCGCACGGTAGATGCGCGTCTGCTCGGCCTGCGCCCAGGCGACGTCCTCGGCGCGATAGCGCAGCCCCTCCTCGTAGTTGGCGACGATGTTCGGTCCAAGCTTGTCGCGATGCTTGCGGTAGTTGGCGCGCTGGTTCTGCAGCATGCCCACCGCACGCAGGATGCCGAAGGCCTCGTGCGCCCGGCCCATGTCCGGCTCGATCGCGTCGCAGCGGCGGAAGAGCTTCTTCAGCGCGCGGATGCGTGCGCGGAAAGTCTTGGCGATGCGCGGATCGATCGGGCAGGTGCCCCAGTCCTCGGTATAGGCCACGCGCAGGCTGCCCGGATCGACGGGCTGCGGATCGCGGAAGATGTCGCCGTCGATCGGCCGCGAGAGCGGATCGCTCGTCTCGAAGGCGGCCTGCGCGGACAGCAGCAGGCAGGTGTCGGCGACCGTGCGTCCCATCGGTCCCAGCGTCGGGATCATGTTCCAGCCCTGGCCGCGCCGGTCGGTGGGCACCAGGCCCGGCGAGGGCCGGAACCCGACCACGCCGCAGAAGGCCGCGGGGATGCGCAGCGAACCGCCGCCGTCGGAACCGGTCGCGAGCGGCAGCATGCCGGTGGCGAGCGCCACCGCCGAACCGCCGGACGAACCGCCGGGGATGCGCGCCGGATCGAAGGGGTTGCCGGACGGGCCGTAGACGGCGTTGTTCGTGTTCGCGCCCGCGCCGAATTCCGGCACGTTGGTCTTGCCGACCACGATGGCGCCGGCGGCGCGGCAGCGCGCCACCATGGGATCGTCCTGCGCGACGCGGTTGCGCGCGAAGATCGGCGAGCCGTAGCTGTTGATCAGCCCCGCCGCGTCGTCGAGATCCTTGACCCCGAGCGGCAGGCCGTGGAGCGCGGACAGGTCCTCGCCGCGCAGCACGGCGCGCTCGGCCGCCTTCGCCTCCTTCAGCGCGCGCGGCCAGATCGTGTCGGTGATCGCCTTGACCGCGTGGTTGACGGTCTCGATGCGCGCACGACAGCTGTCGAGCAACTCGACGGGCGACAGGCGCCGCGCGCCAATCAGGCGGCGCGCCTCGACGGCGGAGAGATCGCAGGGCTCGGTCATGCTCGCCTCCTTGCGCCAGCGTCGCGGATGGCTTCCCAGACGCGCGGCGGGGTCATCGGCAGCTCGATATGGGTGACGCCATCGTCGGCGAGCGCATCGAGCACGGCGTTGGCGATCGCGGCCGCGGCGCCGTTGGTCGGCAGCTCGCCGACACCCTTGATGCCGAGCGCGTTGTTGGGCGACGGCGTGCAGGCGAGCGCGGTGCCGAAGAACGGCGTGTCGGCGGCGCGCGGCAGCGCGTAGTCCATCAGCGTGGCGCTGACCAGCTGTCCCGTGGAGTCGTAGCGCGCCGCCTCGAGCAGCGCCTGGCCGATTCCGGTGGCGTAGCCGCCATGCAGCTGTCCGTCGAGCAGCAGCGGGTTGACCACGACGCCGACATCGACCGCGGCGTCGAAACGCGTCACGCGTGCCGCGCCGGTCGCGGGATCGACCTCGACCTCGCAGCGCGCCACGCCGGTTGGCCAGGTCTCGACGGTGTCGGCGAAGTCGGCGCGGCCCTCGATCGCGCCGTGCCGCGCCGCGACCTCGAACAGGCCGATGCGCCGGTCGGTGCCGACGACCGCGAAGGCGCCGTCCGCATAGACGACGTCGACCGCCGCGGCCTCGAGCAGATCCGCGGCCGCGTCGCGCGCGGCGGCGATCGCCGCATCGGAGGCGCGCTTGAGCGTCGTGCTCGACACGATCGTGGAAGACGACCCGCCGGTCCCGCCGCCGCGCGGAATGCGCGCGCTGTCGCCTTGCACAACGCGCACGCGCGCCACGTCGACGCCGAAGGTCGCGGCGACGACCTGGGCGAAGGCGGTGGCGTGGCCCTGGCCCTGGCTCTGCGTGCCGGTGCGGGCCTCGATCGTGCCGTCCGCGGCGACCTGGACGATCGAGGTCTCGTCGCCCCATCCGCCCGAGCCATGGAGATGGCATGCATAGCCACGGCCGAGGCGCATGCCGCGGACGCGCGCCTCGGCCCGGCGTGCGGCGAAGCCCGCTTCGTCGCCCGCCGCATGCGCGGCATCGAGCAGCCGCTCGAAATCGCCGCTGTCGTAGCGGTAGCCGAGCGCGGTGCGATGCGGAAATCCGTCGCGGCGCACGAGGTTCAGCCTTCGCAGGGCGACCGGATCGCGGCCGGTCTCGCGCGCGGCGACGTCGACCAGACGCTCCACCAGCACGAGCGTCTCGGGCTTTCCCGCGCCGCGGAACGCGTCGACCGGCGCGGTGTTGGTGAAGGCGCAGCGCATGGCGACATAAGCGGCCGGGACGTCGTAGAGCGAGGCCAGGACCTTGGCCATGCCGCCGGTGGTGATGGACGGCGTCACCGCCGAGACATAGGCGCCGTAGTTGGCGACCGCGTCGACGCGGATGGCGAGGAAGCGGCCGTCGGCGTCGAGCGCCAGCTCAGCCGTCGCCGTCAGATCGCGGGCATGGGTATCGGCGAGATGGTGCTCGCTGCGCTCCTGCACCCAGCGCACCGTGCGTCCCAGCGCGCGCGCCGCGAAGCAGACCAGCGCCTGTTCGGGATAGGGCGGCAGCTTGGGACCGAAGCCGCCACCGACATCCTCGCTGACGACGCGCAGCGCCGCGCGCGGAATCCTGAGGATGTGATCGCAGAGCAGCCGGTGGATCACGTGCACGCCTTGCGAAGGCGTGGTCAGCGTGGTCGTTCCGGTGGCGACGTCGTGCTCGGCCAGCGCTGCGCGCGGCTCGAGATAGCTCGCCAGGATGCGCGCGGCGCGGAAAGAGACCCGCGCCACATGCGCGGCGCGCGCGAAGGCCGCCTCGACCGCCGCCGCATCGCCCTTGCGCCAGTCGCAGACCAGATTGCCGGGAACGTCGTCGTGCACGAGCGGTGCTCCGGGCGCGAGCGCGGCGTCGCCGGCGACCACGGCGGGCAGTTCTTCGTAGGCGATCTCGATCGCCTCCGCGGCGTCGCGCGCCGCATCGGGCGTGTCGGCGACGACCATCGCGACGATCTCGCCGACATGGCGCACGCGGTCCGGCGCGATCGGCAGACGCGGCGGCTCGGCATGGCGCCGTCCGTCGACCCCGAAGATCTCGACCAGGCAAGGGTTGTGCCCGAGACCTGCGGCGGACGTGTCGGCGGCGGCGTAGACCGCGGCGACACCGGGCAGCGCGCGCGCCGCCGCGACGTCGATCGCCGCGACGCGTGCATGGGCATGCGGCGAGCGCAGGAAGACCGCATGCAGCGTCGATGGCGGAACGCGGTCGGCGGCGAAGCGGCCGCCGCCGGTCAGCAGCCGCGGATCTTCGAGCCGCCGCAGCGGCTGCCCCAGTCCCGGAAGCACGTCATAGGCCATGTCGCGGACCTCTCGCGATTCGCATGGCGGACATATAGCCGGACAGCGGCGCTTTGTCCGATCCTGCCGCACCTGCTAGATAGGTCCGCCCATCAGGTCCAAGGGAGGAGACGACGTGAAACTGGTTCGATTCGGCAATCCCGGCGGCGAGAAGCCCGGCATCATCGACGCGCAAGGCGCCATCCGCGACCTGTCGGGCATCGTGCCCGACATCGGCGGCGCGGTGCTGGAGGCGGCCAGCCTCGACCGGCTGCGCAAGCTCGATCTTTCCAAGCTGCCGACGGCGCCGGCCGGCGCGCGCCTCGGCGCCTGCGTCGGCGGCGCGCGCAACTTCTATGCCATCGGCCTGAACTACGCCGACCACGCGAAGGAGACAAACGCGCCGATCCCGAAGGAACCGATCCTGTTCAACAAGGCGACGTCCTGCATCGTCGGCCCTAACGACGACGTCATGATCCCCAAGGGCTCGGTGAAGACCGACTGGGAAGTCGAGCTGTGCGTGGCCATCGGCAAGCGCGCGCGCTATGTCCCCGAGGCCGAGGCTCTGTCCTACGTCGCTGGCTATTGCGTGTGCAACGACGTCTCCGAGCGCGAATACCAGATGGAGCGCGGCGGCCAATGGATGAAGGGCAAGGGCTGCGAGACCTTCGGCCCGATCGGCCCGTGGCTGGTGACCGCCGACGAGATCAAGGACGTCCAGAACCTGTCGATGTTCCTGGAGGTCAACGGCGAACGCGTGCAGAAGGGCTCGACCGCCACGATGATCTTCGGCGTCGCGCATATCGTCCATTACATGTCGCAGTTCATGGTGCTCGAGCCGGGCGACCTGATCACGACGGGCACGCCGCCCGGCGTCGGCGCCGGCTTCAAGCCGCCGCGCTTCCTCAAGGCCGGCGACCGCATGCGCGTCGGCATCGAAGGGCTCGGCGAGCAGACCCAGAACGTCGTCGCCTGGCGCTGACGCGAGCGAGGGGCGGGAGGTCGCGCGACGCGGCCTCCCGCCCCTCGCCGCCGGGTCCGGCAATCGACATGACGCCGTCGCGCCCGGTTCCCTTCACCGCGGCCGGTATCCGGCACGGCTTGTCGCGCGGAGCGACGCTGTCGCCCGCCGTCCTCGTCTACGGCATCGTGTTCGGCGTGCTTGCCGGCGAGGCGGGCCGCAGCGCGCTCGAAGCCGTGCTGATGAGCGCCTTCATCCACTCGGGAAGCGCCCAGATCGCAGCGCTGCAGGGCATGGCCGCCGGTCCCTACGTGGCGCCGATCGTCGCCACGATCCTGCTGACCAATGCCCGCTACGTGCTCTACGGCGCGGCGCTGCGCCCCTGGTATCCGGGCACCCCGCCGCCCGGCGTCTATCCGAGCCTCTTCCTGCTGGGCGATGGAAGCTGGGCGCTGGCGATGCGCGAGCACGCCGAAGGCCGCCACGACGCCGGGTTCCTGTTCGGCTCCGGCGTGGCGCAATTCATCCCCTGGACCATCGGCACCTGGATCGGCCACGCGGCGGGCAGCGCCGTTGCGGATCCGCGGCGTTTCGGAATGGACTTCATGATCGTCGCGCTGGCAGCGGCGATGGCCACCGCGTTCTGGCGGGGCCGCGACAGCCTGCTGCCGGCGGGCGTGGCGCTCGCGCTGGCGCTGATCGTGCACCGCATCGCGCCCGGGGGATGGGTCGCGCTGATCGCCGGACTCGCCGGCGCCGCCGCCGCATGGATCGCCCATGGACACAAGCGCTGAGTTCCTGCTCGCCCTCGCCGCGATGGCGGCGGCGTCCTATGCCTGCCGCCTCGGAGGCTTCGTGGCGATGCGCTTCGTCACGGTGACGGCGCGGCTGGAGGCGGCGCTGCGCGCGGTGCCGCTCTGTGTCATGATCGGGATCGCCGCGCCTGCGCTCGCCGACGGCGGCGGGCCTGCGGAGTGGATCGGCCTCGGCGCGGTCGTTCTGGCGATGCGGTTCACGCGCAACGATCCGCTCGCCGCCGTGCTCGGCGTCGCGGCGGTCGCCGCGGCGCGCGCCGCGCTCGGCGGCTGAGAGCGGCGGACGGCGGCGCGGATGGGCGATACGGCGCGGCCGCTCGAGGATCCGACCGGCGACGACCGGTGCCGCGTGGTCTGCCTCGGCGACATCTCGATCGAGAGGATCTTCCGCGTCGACGCGATCCCGGATCGGCCGATCAAGGTCCAGGCGCGCGCGTATCGCGAGCGATGCGGCGGCCTCGCCGCCCTCGCGGCGCGCGCGATCGTGGCGCTGGGCCATGCCGCCAGCCTGCATGGGCGGCTGGGCGACGATGCCGATGGCGCACGCATCCTCGCGCGTCTGGCGCAGGCGGGCATCGACGCCGACGGCGTTCGGCGCATTCCTGGCGCGAGGACGGCCGGCACGGCGACGATCGAGGACCCGGCGGGCCGGCGTCTGCGCGCGCTGTTCGGCGGATCCGGCCTCGCAGGCGGCTCCAGCGGGATTCAGGCGGATGCGTGCGCGCGCGTCGGCGCCGTGCTCGTCGACGCGCGCTGGCCTCAGGATGCGCTGGCGCTTCTCGACGCGGCGCGCGCGCGTCGCGTGCCCGGCGTGCTCGCGGCGGACGCCGGCGAACCGGCGGCGATCGCCGCGCTCGCGCCGCTTGCCGGCCATGTGATCTGTTCCGCGGCGACGCTCGCGCGTGTCGCCGGAACCGCGGATCCGCTGGCGGGACTGCTGGCCTTGGCGAAGTCGGGCGCCGGCAGCGTCGCGACCCTGGGCGGCGGATCGATCGCCTGGGTCGCGGATGGCGCGCTGCGGCGCGTCGCCACGCGCATGCCTGACGGCGGATACGGGGCCTTGTGCGGCGCCTATGCGCTGGCGGTCGGGCGCGGCGATCCGCCCGAGACGGCGATGCGCTTCGCGGCAGACGCCGCACTCCCCGCCGAAGCGGACGCAGGCTGAAGTCGGCCGATCACGGCGACGGGTCGGCGAGATCCGGCATCACGCGGTTGCGTCCGGATCCCTTCGCCTTGTAGAGCGCGTTGTCGGCGATCTTGAGCAGGGCGTCGAGCGCGACCGGATCGCCGGGCAGGGCGATGGCGTAGCCGATCGAGACGGTAACGGGCCGTTCGCGCAGGATGGTCGCGCCGGCGATCGCCGCGCGCAGCGCCTCGAGCCGCTTGCGCACGCCGGCCTCTTCGCCGACCAGCACGATGCCGAATTCCTCGCCGCCGAGGCGCCCGATCAGATCCTCCTGGCGGAAGGTGCCGGTGGCGATCTCGGCGAGGCGCCGCAGCACCCGGTCGCCCTCGTCATGTCCGAAGCTGTCGTTGATCGACTTGAAGTGATCGACGTCGAAAACCGCTGCGACGATGGGCTCGCGCGCGCGCCGCGCGCGACCGACGATGCGCGTGGCGTTGCTCATGAAGGCGCGCCGGTTCGGCAAGCCGGTGAGTTCGTCGACCAGCGCCAGCCGTTGCAGCGATTCGCGCAGCACGATCGTCGACATCGCCCCGCTGAGGCTCTGCGCCATCGTCTCGAACCGCGAGACCTCGCGCACGACCCTGTCCTTGCCCTCGGCGGTCGCATCGCCGAACTGGTCGCGCGGAAAGGCGATGGTGACGAGCCCGAGCGTCCGGTCGGCGCCGGCGATCGGCGCGCACAGGAAGATGCCCTGCTTCGGCTGCGCGCAATGGCGGCACGGCACGTATGATCCGCCGTCGTAGACCGCATAGACGCTGCGCGAGCGCAGCGCCCAGCAATCGGTGGCCTCGATGGTGTCGGGATTGCCGGCCGCGCCGAAACGCGTCACATCGGTGTGCAGGACCAGTTCGTCAGTCTCCGGAACCGCGGCGTAGACGCCTATATTCGCCTCGGGATACATGCGGGCGACGTAGCGGGAGATGATCTCGATCCCCTCCGGCGCCGAGATCGCGCGCTGCAGGAAGGTGACGCATTCCGTGAGCAGGCCGCTGGCGACCCGCGCCCGGTCCAGCTCGTCGACGCGCGCGGCGAGATCGCGCGCGGCGCGCGACTGCTCCAGCATCTGCTGGCGCTCCCTTTCCTGCTCGCGCCGCGACGTCACGTCCTGCGCGACGCCGAAGAGCTTGCGCAGCTTCCCGGTCTGGTCGCGCGCGCCGCGTATGCCGACCGCCATGAAGCCGAGCTTGCCCTCGGCATCCTGGAACCGGTGCTCGATGTCGCGCACATAGATGGCGTCGGTGGATGCCAGGGCCCGTCCGATCTCCTCGCGCACGATGGCGGCGTCGTCGGGATGCACGAAGCGCGCGGCATAGTCCCGCGCCGGCAGGCGATAGCCGCCGACCTGTGCCGCGGTCGTTGCCAGGATCTTGTAGAATTCGTCGTTGAAGGTGAACAGATCGGTGTCGAGGTCGAGCTCCCAATGGCCGGCCCTGGCCAGTTCGAGCGCGGTCGAGAGTTCCGCCGCTGCCTCGCGCAGCCGCCTCTCGGTCTGGACGCGCTCGGTGACGTCCCGCATCAATCCGGTGAAGCTCTGACCGGGGTCGGCGGCGTTGGCCCACACCGTCAGCTCGATATTGACCTCCCGCCCGTCCTTGCGGATGCCCACGACCTCGCGCCCCTTGCCGATGATGCGGGCCTCGCCTGTCGTCAGATGGCGATGGATGTAGGAATCGTGGTGCCCGCGATCATGCGCGTTCATGAGCATCGCGACATTCTGGCCGATGCATTCGCCCGGCTCGTAGCCGAACACCGCGCGGATCGCGGGATTGACCGACAGGATGATGCCGTGACGGTCGATCGAGGCGATCACGTCGAGGGTCGAGTCGACCACGCCCTGCAGCCGCGACTCGACGCGTACGCGCTCGGCCTCGGCTTCGGACTGGTGGATGACCGCCGCCAGCACCACCGCCGCCGATTCCAGATCCGCGACGATCTCGGGACCGTAGCCGGACGGGCGGTTGGCAAGGCCGACCATCCCGACCATCTGCGCGCCCTGGCCGCAGGCGAGGCCGAGGAAATGGTTCGGCGGCGGATGGCCCGCGGGACGGCCATGGGCGCGCGGATCGTTCGCGACGTCGTTCGAGACCAGCGTCCTGCCGTCGGCGATCACCCGGCCGAACAGCGTGTCGAGATTGCGGAACTCCATGCCCCGCGCCCGGCTCTCGTCGTAGAGGCGGCGGGTGGCGTCGTCCCATGCGATGTTGGTGATGGCATGGGTCCGCATGAACCGGCCCT
>JBIKXN010000503.1:0-2924 GCA_044355765.1 Alphaproteobacteria bacterium | reverse complement strand
GTGCAGACGGTCCGCCTGCTCTCCGCCGATCCGGCGGCGCCGAACCTGCTCGTGGTCGGCGAGGTCGTCGGCATCCATATCGACGACGCGATCCTGGTCGACGGGCTCGTCGACTACCGTCGCATGCAGCCGATCGCGCGGCTGGGCTATCACGACTACGCCAGCCTGGGCGAGATCTTCGCGATGCAGCGGCCCGGTTGGCCGTGACCGGGTACGCCGTCGTCCGCCGCGTCGCCCCGGTTCAGGGCAGGTCGACGTGGTGGCGCGGGGCGTGCCAGTTCGCCGCGGCCGCGACGCAACGCTCTACGTCCTCCTCCAGCATCAGCCTTTCGGCCACCAGGGCGCGCGCGGCGGCCTCGATCGCGCGCGCATAGTCGGCGGCGTCGGCGTATCGCTCGGCGACCGACCGGCGCGGATCGCCGGTCTGGGCGCGATGTTCGGGCGTCTCGGGCAGCGGCAGCGTGCTGCCCGTGAACTCGTGCATCGCCCCTTCGCCGTAGCCGCGCGCGCGCAGGTTCCAGCCGGTATAGGTCGCGAGCGGCGCCTGGACCATCGGCGCGCGCACGCCGGCGACGTCGTTGCCGTCGGCATCGACGGCGGGCACCAGCACCGGATAGCCCTCGCCCGGCAGGACCTCCGGCGGCTCGCGCAGGATGCCGCGCTCGGCGTCGGGCCCGAAATCGAGCCGCGGCAGCGCGCTGGGGCCGCGCGGCACCGGGACGCCGGGGATGGCCGGGAATTGCCCGCGCCAGGTCGCGTAGGGCACCAGCGTGCCGTCGGCGCGGCGCGGGATGCGGCTCGCCGGCGGCGGCGTGCCGTCGCTCGCCCAGGCGTCGAGGGCGTCGAGCGTCGCGCGGAAGAACATCGAGGTCCAGACGACGTTGATCTCGTTGCGGCAGATGCCGCGGCTCGGCTTGCCCAGGCGCGGATCGGCGAAATGCTGCGAACTCGACCACAGATATGCGCGCGCGTTGGCCGGCAGTTCCAGGTCCTCGCCGCGCGTGTCCGTATGGACCAGCGAGCCGCGCCGCTGCCAGTACTCGGTCGAGGTCTGGGTGTGCAGCACCAGCGGATCTGTCTCGGGCCGCTTGAGGATGGCGTCGACGCGACCGGTGAAATGGTCGCGCGACGACGCGTAGGAGAACGGGAACCGGTCGGCGGGGTTGAAATGGTCTTCGTATTCCTGGCCCGCGGCGACCACGACATTGGCGAAGCGGCTCATCCACATCAGTCCGGCGCCCGAGACATGCGGCAGCACGCCATCGAACACGCGACGCCCCGCGGCGTCCGCGTTGAAGCCGCGATGGACGAAGTCGCGGATGCATCGTCCGGTCTGCGAGCGCCCCCAGGCATACGCCTTGTCGACCCGGCCGCCGCCCGCGCGCAGCGGGTTCGGGCGTCCCGCGTCGTCCTGCGCGCCTTGCTTGAGGAAGGCGACGAAGTCGCGCACCGCGACATGGCCGAGGCCCAGCACGAGCGGCGCGCGCCCTTCATAGACCAGCTCGTAGATCCACCCCGTGCGGAAGCCGCCTGGCATATGGATATGCGTGTCCGACGGCACGATCGCCTTCTCGCCGCCCTGGTCGTCGAGCCCCGACCCGCCCTCGAGCCGCGCGAACATCCAGCGGTCGTGCGGCACCTCGATGCGCGGGTCGTCGGCGTAGCGGCGCATCGTGAGCCGGGCGCGGCGCGTGTCGAGCGACACCGCGGGGTGGCTGCGCGTCGACGCGCGGCCGCTGAGCGGAAAGACGAAGACCCCCGGCCTGTCCGAGATGTATTCGACCCGTACCTGTCCGGTCGCGGGCTGGCCGTCCTCCAGCGCCACCGGCACGTCGAGCAGGAAACGGTCGTCGCCCGGGAGCAGGTCGGCCTGCCAGCCGATCCAGGCGATCGCATAGCCGCGGCGCAGCAGGAAACCGTTGCCGGCATGCGCCGACGTCCGCGGGTCGTTCGATCCCGGCGCGTCGTTGAAGAACTGCAGGCAGCGAATGTTGCCGCGATTGCCGAAATCGAAGAACACGCGCCCGTTGCCGCGCGCGGGCTCGGCGGGCAGCAGCAGCGAGAAGTCGGCGGCGAAGCGCACCATGCCGTCGGCGTCGCGCGGCGCCTTGTCGAGATCGGCGACCCCGGCCTGCGCGGGCGCCGCGGGGTCGACGGCGAAGCGCGCCCGGCCCTTGATGCGCCGGTAGGCGCCCGCGGCGCCGAATTCCTGACCGCCCGCGAAAACGAAGCTTTCCGCGACGTCGAGTTCGATGCGATTGTCCATGCGACCCGGTCCCTCCCTTGCCGATCATGTGCCCGAGGGCCAGGGGTTCGGCAACCGCATCCTTGGACGCAACATCGCGCGAATCGGCTAGAACATCGACATGGCATTCGGGTTTCACGAGCAGAGGCTGCGCGCGCGGCGGCGCGGCCGGATCGCGCTGGTGGCGGCCAAGTGGCTGGCCGTCGTCGCGATGTTCGCGCTCGGCGCCTATCTGGCGCATGTCGCCGGCATCCACCTCGCCGACGCGCAGTCGGGCGGCCTGCGCGACCGGGTCGAGGACCTGACCGCGCGGCTCGACGCCGTCGAGCGCGAGCGCGAGCGTCTGGCGCGCGAACTCGCCGCGGCCTCGGCGCGCGCCGAGGAACTGCGCAAGCGCTACGAATCGGACGTCCCGTCCGGCGCGATCTCGGATCTGCTGCGCGCTCTGCGCGAGCGCCTCGCCGCCGGGGTCAAGCCCGAGCGGCTCGCGGCCGTCGTGGCGCTGGCCGACAACGCGCGCCGGTGCGACGACAAGCCGGTGGCGAAGCGCTTCCTCGTCCGCACCGGTCCGCAGCGCGTCGCCAACGACGGCGCCGCCTTCGCCGACCGTCAGATCCTGGTCAGCGCCTTCGGCGCCAGCGCGCTCGACGCCGGCGGCCGCGCCGAGACCTGGTTCGAT
>JBIKXN010000101.1:0-9855 GCA_044355765.1 Alphaproteobacteria bacterium | reverse complement strand
AGTACGAGCGGCGCTCCGCGGGCCACGAGATCAGACCCCAGCGCCTCGAGCGAATGATGCAGCCACCAGCGCGAAGCGCCTCCGTGGGGCCAGGCGCCGGCGCCGGCATCGTCCAGCACATGGACCAGGACCACGGGCGCTCCGCTTTCGGCGGCGGCGTTCAGGGCGGGATTGTCCGCGAGGCGAAGGTCCTGGCGGAACCAGACGATGATCGGTGGCTTCGAGGGCATGCTGCGGGGCGGCGACACTACCGGTTGGGGTCCGTAACGGCGCAGGCCGCGCAGTTCCCGGAACTTCTACGTGATTCCGTCATGTTACGCACGCGCCACGGTCCAGGATCACCCTGGCCGTGCGGCGGGCGGCGTCGCGCGCGACCGCAGCAGCTGGTGCCGGGCGACCAGATGCAGGCGCTCGCGGCCGAGCATCAGCGCCCTGAACCCGCCGGGGCCGAACAGTCCCGCGATCGCCGGGTCCAGGCAATCCAGGCCGCCCGCATAGGCGCCGAATGCGGGCATCACCATACGATTGCCGTCGGTCACGAAGCACGGCGCCGTCACCGTGCCGCCGCGGGTCGCGACGCTCGCCTTGGGGTGGAGATGGCCGCAGACCTCGCCCATGGCCGGGGCGGCGCCGGGCATGTGCGACAGACGCAGCCCGCCCTCGAGGTCGAGCGTGGCCGCGACCCTGCCGCCGAGGCCTTCGGGGATCTCGCGATCGTGGTTGCCGACGATCCACGTCCAGGCCTGCCCGCCGACGAGCCGGCGCAGCGCGTCGCGATCGGCGAGGTCCAGCCGCTCGCCCGCCGCGGCATCGTGGAAACTGTCGCCCAGGCACACGACATGGCGCGGGCGGAACCGCCGCACGACCCGGGCGAGGCGCTCCAGCGTGGTGCGCGTGTCGTAGGGCGGCAGGAAACGGCCGACCCGGGCGAAATGCGAGCCTTTCTCCAGATGCAGATCGGCGACGATCAGGGTCGCGCTCTCGGGCTGGAAAAGCGCGCCCGAGACATCGGCCTGCAACGCCGCGTCGCCGACGCGGATGGCGGCGGTCATGCGGCGACACGCGCGTGGGCGATGCCCGCCCGGCGGTCTCGGAAGTGTCGGGGCGGTACGGTCATGGAAAAATGCTCCCGGTCGGCGCCGTCGGTAGCCCAGCCTCGGGTCAGGCGCAATCCCGCGCCGAAGGGCTCACAGCAGCCGCGGCTGGCGCAGCGGCGGTGCGGGTCCGACCGCCTCGTCGATCAGCGCGCGTGCCGTCTCGTCCAGCAATTCGTCGACGGCCGCACCGCGCACCGATTCGCGCCCGATCTCGAGCAGGACCGGAACCGCGAGCGGCGAGACGCGGTCGAGCCGCTCGACGTCGATGCGCCCGCGGATGCGCGCCAGGAACGCCCCCAGCCGCGCGACGTCCGCCATCCCCGCAGCGGCATCCGCCCGGGTGGCGCGCAGCAGGACATGATCGGGCTCGTGGCGACGCAGCACGTCGTAGATCAGATCCGCGCTGAAGGTGACCTGCCGCCCGCTCTTTTCCATGCCCGGATGGCGGCGTTCGATCAGGCCGGCGACGATCGCCACGTTGCGGAAGCTGCGGCGGAGCATCGAGGATTCGGCCATCCATTCCTCCAGATCGTCGCCGAGCATGTCCTCGGCGAACAGTCCAGCGACGTCGAGAGGCGGGCGCAGGCTCCAGACCGCGATCACGTAGTCGGTGGCGACGAAGCCGAGCGGATGCAGCCCGGCGCGCTCCATGCGCCGCGTGAGCAGCATGCCGAGCGTCTGATGCGCGTAGCGGCCCTCGAAGCAATAGGCGACGAGGAACATCTTCCCGCCGCGCGGAAAGATCTCCACCAGCAGACCGTCGCGCCGCGGCGCGACCGAAACCGCGCGCTGCAGCCGCAGCCAGTCGCGTACCGGCGCCGGCAGCGCGTCCCAGCGTCCAGGATCGGCGATCAGCGCGCGCACCCTCGCCGCGAGTTCCGTGGTGAGCGGCAGCCGACCGCCTTCGTAGACCGGCACCTTGGGCTCGCCGTCGCGCGCGGCGGACACGTCGGCGAAGGTCTCGCGCATCCCCTCGAAGCGCAGCAGTTGCCCGCCGAAGGCGAAGGTGTCGCCGATCTCGAGGCCCTGGGCGAACCATTCTTCGACCTCGCCGAGCTTGCGGCGCCGGCCGAGCATCAGGGTGACCATCGGCGCCTCGACGATGGTCCCGACATTGAGCCGGTACTGGCGCGCGACATGGGGGCCGACGATCCGCCACGTGCCGTCGCTGGCGCGGAACAGCCGCCGGAATCGGTCATAGCCCTGGAGCGCGTATCCGCCGGTCGCGACGAAGGCGAGCACGTCGTCGAAGTCGCGCCGCGTCAACGCAGCATAGGGTGCCGCGGTCCGGATCTCGGCATGCAGCGCGTCGGCGTCGAAGGGCCCATGGCAGGCGCAGCCCAGGACATGCTGCGCGAGCACGTCGAGCCCGCCGGCCCGCGGCCTGGGAGCGTCGATCTCGCCCGCAGCCACCGCCTCGATCGCGGCCTCGCATTCCAGCAGTTCGAACCGGTTGGCCGGCACCAGCAGCGCGCGGCTCGGCGCGTCGAGCCGGTGGTTCGATCGCCCGATCCGCTGCAGCAGCCGCGCGGCGCCTTTCGGCGCGCCGACCTGGACCACGAGATCGACGTCGCCCCAGTCGATCCCGAGATCGAGCGACGAGGTCGCGACGACGGCGCGCAGACGGCCCGCGGCCATCGCCGCTTCGACCTTGCGGCGCTGCTCGGTCGCAAGGCTGCCGTGATGCAGCGCGATCGGCAGATTGTCCGTGTTCAGCTTCCACAGCTCCTGGAAGCAGAGCTCGGCCTGCGCGCGCGTGTTGACGAACACGATCGCGCTGCGCGCCTCGCGCAGCGCGCCATAGACCTCCGGCATCGAGCCCAGCGCCATGTGCCCGCCCCAGGGCAAGCGCGCCTCGGGCAGCACGATGCGGATGTCGGGTCGCACGCCGCCGCGGCCGCGGACCACGACCGGCGGCTGGCCGAGCCCGGCGCCAAGCCAGGCTGCGAGGCGCGGCGGATCGGCGACGGTCGCCGACAGGCCGATGCGCACGGCATGCGGCGCCAGCGCGGCGAGCCGCGCCAGCCCGAGCGCCAGCAGGTCGCCCCGCTTGCCGCCCTCCAGCGAATGGATCTCGTCGACAACCACCTGCCGCAGACCGGCGAACTGCGCGCGCGCGGCCGGATCCGCCAGCATCAACGCGAGGGATTCCGGGGTCGTGAGCAGGATATGCGGCGGCGCGGCGCGTTGGCGCGCGCGGCGCGCGGCCGGCGTATCGCCGGTGCGCGTCTCGATGCGGATGCCGAGCCCCAACTCGCCGACCGGCAGTTCGAGATTGCGCTTGATGTCGACCGCCAGCGCCTTCAGCGGCGAGACATAGAGCGTGTGCAGGCCTTCGGACGAAACGGCGGCGAGTTCGCCGAGGCTGGGCAGGAAGCCGGCCAGGGTCTTGCCGCCGCCGGTTGGCGCCACCAGCAGGACGGAACGCCGCGCAGCCACGGCGGCCAGCACCGCGAGTTGATGCGCATGCGCCGTCCAGCCGCGACCCGCGAACCATTCGGCCAGCGGCATCGGCAGCGTCGCGGGATCGTGCGCGTCGGACATGGCCCCAGGATCGCGGCACAGGCGCCGCGGTTCAACGCGCAAGCTTGCAACCCGGCCGCGGCGCGCCATCTTCGGCTGCACCGATCCCTGCGGCAGCCACCCATGCGCCCCGAGACCTGGATCCGGCCGACGCCCCAGGGCCTCTATGTCGAGCCGGGCGATTTCCATATCGATCCCGCGCGCCCGGTGGCGCGGGCGGTGATCACCCACGCGCATGCCGATCATGCGCGCCCGGGCAACGCCGCCGTGCTGGCGACCGCCGGCACGCTCGCCATCATGCGCGCCCGCTACGGCGACTCCGCGGGCGACACGCTGCAGGCGGCGCCCTATGGCGAGGAGATCCGCATCGGCGATGTCGCGGTCCGGCTGGCCCCCGCCGGGCACGTGCTGGGATCCGCCCAGATCGTGCTCGAACATGCGGGGACCCGCGTGGTCGTCTCGGGAGACTACAAGCGCCGGCGTGATCCCACCTGCCCGCCCTTCGAGCCGCAGCCCTGCGACGTTTTCGTCACCGAGGCCACGTTCGGCCTGCCGGTCTTCGTCCACCCCGACGACGGCGGCGAGATCGCGCGGCTGCTCGCCTCGGTGCGCCGCAGTCCTGAGCGTGCCCATCTCGTCGGCGTCTACGCGCTGGGCAAGTGCCAGCGCGTCATCCGGCTGCTGCGCGAGGCGGGCTGGGACGCGCCCATCCACGTCCATGGCGCGCTGGCCGGGCTCTGCGCCGTCTACGAGCGCGCGGGCGTCGCGCTCGGCCCCCTCGCCCCCGTCGACGCCGCCGGCGCGCGCGCGCTGGCCGGCGCCATCGTGCTGGCGCCGCCATCCGCGCTCGCCGACCGCTGGTCGCGGCGCCTGCCCGATCCGGTGACCGTCGCCGCGTCGGGCTGGATGCGCATCAGGCAGCGCGCCAAGCAGCGCGGGGTCGAACTTCCCCTCGTCATCTCCGATCACGCCGACTGGCCGGAACTGCTGCGCAGCTTCGCCGAGGTCGACGCGCCAGAGATCTGGGTCACCCATGGACAGGAGGACGCGCTGGTGCGCGCCGCCGAACTGCAGGGCCGGCGCGCGCGCGCGCTGCGGCTGATCGGCCGCGACGACGACGGGGATGGCGCATGAACCGCTTCGCGCGCCTGCTCGACGCGCTGATCCTGTCGCCCGCGCGCGGGACGAAGCTGCGTCTGCTGCTTGAGCATTTCCGCGAGGTACCCGATCCGGACCGCGGCTGGGCGCTGGCCGCGCTGACCGGGGCGCTCGATTTTCCCAACGCCAAGCCGGCGACGATCCGGGCGCTGGCGACGAGCCGCGTCGACCCGCAGCTCTTCGCGCTTTCTTACGACTATGTCGGCGATCTCGCCGAGACCGTCGCTCTGATCTGGCCCGACGGACACGGCGCCGACGCGCCACCGCTCGACGAGGTCATCGGCGCCCTCGCGCGGACCGGCCGCGAGGAGACCCCCAGCTTGCTCGCCGGCTGGATGGACCGGCTCGACGCCGATGGTCGCTGGGCGCTGCTCAAGCTGCTCACGGGCGGGCTGCGCGTCGGCGTGTCGGCACGGCTGGCGAAGACCGCGCTGGCCGAGTATGGCGGCGTCGATCTGGCCGCGATCGAGGAGACGTGGCACGGGCTGACGCCGCCCTACGGACCGCTCTTCGCCTGGATCGAGGGACGCGGCCCCATGCCGCGCCCCGACGGGGCGCTCGGCTTCCGGCCAATGATGCTGGCCCACGCGCTCGAGGACGCGGATCGCGCGGCGCTCGATCCGACGCTGTTCGCCGCGGAGTGGAAATGGGACGGCGTGCGGATCCAGTTGGCGAGCGACGGCGCCGGGGCATGGCGCCTCCACGCCCGCAGCGGCGACGAGATCGGAGCGGCGTTTCCCGACCTGGCGGAAGTGGCGCGCACGCATGCGGTCCTCGACGGCGAGCTTCTCGTCGGCCGCGACGGCCGCCCGGCGCCCTTCGCCGACCTGCAGCGCCGGCTGAACCGCAAGGCGCCGACGCGCGCGCTCCTCGCCGCCAGCCCCGCCTTCCTGCGGCTCTACGACATCCTGTCCGAGGCCGGAGAGGACCTGCGCTCCCTGCCCTTCGCCGCGCGCCGGGCGCGGCTCGAGGACTGGTACGCGCGCCGCATCGCCGGCACCACGGCGGCGACGCGCATCGACCTGTCGCGGACCCTCGTCGCCGAAGGATGGGATGCGCTCGCCCGCGCGCGCGCCGAGGCTGCGGCGGTCGGCGCGGAGGGGCTGATGCTCAAGCGGCTCGACTCGCCCTATCTCGGCGGGCGTCCGAAGGGCGCCTGGTTCAAGTGGAAGCTGGATCCGCTACGCGCCGACGCGGTGCTCATGTACGCGCAGCGCGGCCATGGCCGGCGCTCGTCCTTCTATTCCGACTTCACCTTCGGCTGCTGGCGCGCCGACGGCGATCTGGTGCCCGTGGGCAAGGCCTATTTCGGTTTCACCGACGAGGAACTCGCGCGCCTCGACCGCTGGGTGCGCGCGCATGTCGTCGACCGCTTCGGCCCCGTGCTGGTGGTCGAACGGGCGCTGGTCTGCGAACTGGCCTTCGACGCCGTGCAACGATCCACGCGCCACAAATCGGGGTTGGCGCTGCGCTTTCCGCGCATCGCCCGGATCCGCTGGGACAAGCCGGCGGCCGAGGCCGACCGCGTCGAGACGCTGGCGGCGCTCGCCGGCGGACCGGGTCGATAGCAAAGGCTTAACCCGGCCAGCCTAGCGTCCGTCACCTTCGACAGCGCGGCCACAGATGACCGACCGACCCAACGACTGGCTGACCGATCTGGGGCACGAGATCCGTGCTCCGGCGGAAGGCATGATCGGCATGATCCGCCTGCTGCTGGAGACGCAGTTGGGATCGGACCAGCGACAGATCGCCGAATCCGTACGCGAAAGCGCCGAGAGGCTGCTTGTCCTGGCGGGCTCCATGCTCGGGACGGATGGCGCGGGTCAGGACCGCGAGACATCGGGCGACGATGCCTTCGATCTCGCGGCGCTGGTCGAGGACGCAGCCGCGCCGGCGGCATCGCGCGCCGCGCTCAAGGGCGTCGAGGTCGCGGTCTATATCCATCCGGCGGCGATCCTGCGTCTGAGCGGCGACGCCGGCAGGCTGCGCCGGATGCTCGCCGACCTGGTCGCGCTGTCCGTCGACTCGACCGCGCGCGGACCGGTCGAGATCGATGTCCGCGCGCACCCGCTCGACGCGCATACCGTCAAGCTGCGCGTCGGCGTGGCCGCAGCCGGCATCGGCGCAGCCACGCCGGACCGGACCGGCCCCGGCGAGCGGTCGCCCGGGCCGGGGCTCGGACTGGCGATCTGCCGACGGCTGGCGGAAGCGATGGGCGGCGAACTGGGCGTGGCGAGCGAACCTGGCCGCGGCGCCGCCTACTGGATCGCCGTGCCGCTACGGCTGGCCGAGGGCGATGACGGGCTGGACGCGCTCGCCATCGCCGCGCTCGCCGGCCGGCGCGCCATCGTCCTGGACGCCCACGCCGCCAGCCGGCGTGTCCTCTGCGCCAGGCTGCGGGCGCTCGGCGTCGAGGCTTTCGAGGCCGACGACGCCGCCGATGCCGCGAATGCGCTGACCGGCGGCGGATCGGTCGATCTGCTGTTCGCTGCCGACGAGGCGCTTGCAGGCTCGGCCCGCGCCACGCTGGGGAAGGCATTGCGCGCGACGATCCCGGCGCGACCGCGGATCGTGCTCTGCACGCGCTTCGCCGGACGGTCACCCGCGCCGATCGACGCGGCGGTCGGCGCGCCCGATGCCGTGCTCGCCAAGCCGGTGCGTGTCGCCGCCCTCAACCGCGCCTTGCTCGAATTGTTCGGCGGCGCGCCGCCCGCGGTGCCGGCCTCGGTGTCGGCGTCGACACCGGCCGCGCCGGGCGCTCCCGCACGGCGACCGCAGGCGGCGGCCCCGGCCCACGTGCTGGTCGCCGACGACAATCGCGTCAATCTGCGGTTGATGGCCGCGATCCTCGAGCGCGAAGGTTTCGTCGTCGACCTGGCCGAAGACGGCACGGCCGCGGTCGAGATGGTCGCGCGCCGCGACTATGCCGCGATCCTCATGGACGTAAAGATGCCGCGCATGAACGGGCTGGAGGCGACGGCGCGCATCCGCAACGCCGAAGCGGAAGGGACGCGGATCCCGATCGTCGCGCTGACCGCCAACGCAGGCCCAGGCGCGCGCGAACTCTATCTCGCCGCAGGCATGGACGAACACGTGGCCAAGCCCGTGAACCGGACCGAATTGCTGGCGACGCTGCAGCGCCTCGTCCCGCGCGCGGCGACGACAGCCACGCTGCCCATGGAAGTCCCGGAACGGCCGGCGCCGCCCGTGGCGCATGCGCAGGACGTCGATCTCGACGAGCGTCATCTGGCCGCGCTCCGCGCGGTACTCCGCCGCACGGAATTCGAGAATCTGGTCGCGGCATCGGCGCAAGTCGCGGAGACGCGCAGCGCGGGCATGCTGTCGAACGCCGCCGCCGGAGATCTCGCCGCCTTGGCGCGCGGCGCGCGCGAGTTGGCCGCGATCGCGGGCGACATCGGCGCGCGCAGGATGTGCGATCTGGCTGCGTCGCTGGAGGCGGCATGTCGCCGCCGCGGGACGGAAGAGGCCGAAGCGCTCGCGCGCGACCTCGTCGAAATCGTGGCACAGACCGCCGCGGAACTTCGGCTGCGTTATCTGCGCGATGCGGTGTGACGGACGGCACGCGCCGCGCGCCGTCCGTTCATCCCAGTACCGGCCCGCGACGCGCGGCGCTGGCCGCGTGTCGCCGAGCCTGTCGGCATTCGCCCGCTCAGCTCCGCGCCGGGGGCTTGTACCAGGGGCAGTTTTCCTTCTTCGCAGTGGTCTCGTCGAAGGAACCGTCGCCCCGCTTGAACTCCCACAGCACCACGCCGCCGCCGGGCATGCACAGCGGATCGAGCAAGGAACCGCCCGGCTGGGAACGGTCGGCGCATGCCGTAAGCCCGAGCAGCGCCACGGCCATGATCGCGTATCTCATCTACAAGTCCTTTCTTGAGGTGCCGAGGGCGCGAAGCTACCCGCCTGCGCCGTCGGCTGTCTAGCGTGGCCACCCGCAATGACCAATGTCCCGCGGCATGGCAGGTCAGCCCCAGAGCGCCGGCTCCGGAGGCGAGACGACGCTGCCGTGATAGGCGAGGCCGGGATCGCGGTCGCGGGCGAGCAACAGCGGGCCGTCGACATCGACCCAGTCCGCGTCCTGGCCGACGAGGATCGCCGGCGCCATGGCCAGCGACGTGCCGAGCATGCAGCCCACCATGATCCTGAGACCCGCCGCACGCGCCGCCGCCCTGAGCCGCAGCGCCTCGGTCAGTCCGCCCGTCTTGTCGAGCTTGATGTTTACCGCCTCGTAACGCCCCGCGATCCCGGCCAGGGTTGCCCGGTCGTGGCAGGATTCGTCGGCGCAGACCGGCACCGGGTGGGGAATGCCCGCAAGTCCCTGATCGGATCCGGCAGGCAGCGGCTGCTCGATCAGTTCGACCCCCAGCACGGCCAGATCCTGCGCATAGGTCGCGTAGTGGTCGGCGCTCCAGGCCTCGTTGGCGTCGACAACCAGCCGCGCGCGCGGCGCGCCGCGCCGGACGGCCGCGACCCGGTCGAGATCGCCGTCGCCGGTCAGCTTGAGCTTCAGCAGCGGTCGCTCCGCCGCCGCGCGCGCCGCGGCCTCCATCGCCGCCGGCGTGTCGACCGACAGCGTGAAGGCGGTGGTCAACGGCCGCGGCCGTTCGAGACCGGCCAGCGCCCACACCGGACGCCGGCTGCGCTTCGCCTCGAGGTCCCAGAGCGCGCAGTCGACGGCGTTGCGCGCCGCGCCCGCCGGCAACAGGTCCTGCACCGCGTCGCGGCCGGCGCCGCCCTCGACCGCCGCGCGGACCCGCGCGATCTGCTCCAGCACGGAATCGACGCTCTCGCCATAGCGCGGATAGGGCACGCATTCGCCGCGCCCCGCCACGTCGCCCTCGTGGATCGTCACCGCGACCACGACGCTCTCGGTCCGCGCGCCGCGCGAGATGCGGAACACCCCGCGGATCGGGAACACCTCGCGGACGGCATGCAGCCGGCGCATGATCACTTGATCCGCAGCATACGATCGACGATCCGGCCGACGCCTGTACGCGACGGGTCGACGCAGGGCAGGCCGACGCGGTCCTCGATCCGCTTCATGGCGGCCGCCGCGGCG
>JBIKXN010000502.1:0-2925 GCA_044355765.1 Alphaproteobacteria bacterium | reverse complement strand
CGCCTTCCATCGAAACGACACGTCCAAGGGAGATCGCCATGACACGTCGCAACTCGCGCCGTCAATTGCTGCTGGCCGGCGCCGCCGCTGGCGCCGTGGTCGGCGCGCCATGGATATCGCGCGCCCAGGCGCTGAAAAGCGAATACAAGGTTTCCGTCGTCGGCAACCGTCCGATCGCGCTTTCGGAAGGCGCGTTCCAGTGGGCGGAACTGGTGACGCAGCGCACGCAGGGCCGGATCAACATGAAGGTCTATCCGGGCTCGCAGCTCGTGGGCGGCGACCAGACGCGCGAACTGGTCGCGATGCGCCAGGGCGTGATCGACATGACCGTGTCGTCGACCATCAACCTGTCGCCGCAGATCCGCGAGATGAACCTGTTCTCGCTGCCCTTCCTGATGCCGAGCCCCGCGGCCTTCGACGCGCTGACCGGTGGCGAGGTCGGCGAGGATCTCTTCAAGGTGCTGGCCACGCGGGACGTCGTGCCGGTGGCGTGGGGCGAGAATGGCTTCCGCGAGATCTCGAATTCGAAGCGTCCCATCCGTGCGCCGGGCGACCTGCGCGGCATGAAGATCCGCTTCGCGGCCGGGGCGATCTTCTCGGACATCTACTCGGGCATGAACGCGAACCCGGTCCAGATGTCCTTCGCCGACCTGCAGCCCGCGCTGTCTACCGGCGCCGTCGACGGACAGGAGAACCCGGTCAATCTGTTCCTGGCCTTCAAGATGGACACGCTGGCGCAGCGCCACCTGTCGATCTGGAACTACTGCGCAGATGCCGGGATCTTCCATGTCGCCAAGCCGGTCTGGGATTCGTTCTCGGCCGCCGACCGCGAGATCGTGGCGGAGAGCGCGCGCGAGGCGGCGCGCAGGCAGATCGCCGCGGCGCGCAAGGGGCTGGGCCTCGCCGGCGACACGCGCGAATCCTTCGACGAGCTCAAGCGGCGCAATGTCGAGGTCCAGGAACTGACCGCCGCGGAAAAGGCGGAGTTCGCGCGCGCCACCCGTCCCGTCTTCGACAAATGGGCGCAGCAGGTCGGCGCCGATCTGGTGCGCAAGGCCGAGGCGGCGATCTCCCGCGTGCGCGGCTGATCGGGATGCCGGCGGCGGCGCGGCGCGCCGCCGCCGGTGTCGCGCGACGGGGGAGGGGCGCGTGAGCGAGAACGCAGACATCCAGAAGCCGGGTCTGGACCTTGGCGAGGCTCCGCCGCGCGTACCGGACCGGATCGAGGGATATCTCGCCGCGGCCGGCATGGCGGCCCTTTGCCTCATCACCTTCGCCAACGTGGTCGTGCGATACCTGACCGACGTCTCCTTCGCCTTCACCGAGGAGTATTCGGTGGCGCTGATGGTCGTCGTGGCCCTGCTGGGATCCGCCTCGGCCTTCGCGGGCGACCGGCATATCCGCATGACGTTCTTCGTCGAGAAGCTGGGTCGCGAGACGCGGCGGCGCGTGGAACTCGTCGTCTACGCCATTTGCCTCGCGATGTTTGCTGCCATCGCCTGGTACGGCGCAAGGCTGACCTGGGACGAGTATCGGTTCGAGGTCCTGTCGCCGGGACTTGGCGTCCCGCAATGGCTTTACACCGTCGCGCTGCCGGCGCTGTCGGCGCTGATCTGTCTGCGCATCGCCGGGCGGATGCTGCGCGTGGCGCGGAGCCTGGGCGCATGATCGAAGGTTCGCTCATCCTGCTGGGCCTGTTCTTCGGCGCGCTGTTCATCGGCGTGCCGATCGGCGTCGCGCTCGGGCTGGCGGGCTCGGTCGTGCTGCTGGTCGAGGGGCTGGGCATCATGGCGATGCCGACCAATGTCTGGACGGGGATCGCCAAGTATCCTCTGCTGGCGCTGCCGATGTTCGTGCTGGCAGGGCTGGTCTTCGAGCGTGCCGGCGTCGCCGCGCGGATCGTCGACTTCGCGATCGCGCTGGTCGGCAACCGGACCGGAGGGCTTGCGCTGGTGGCGATCATCGTGTGCATGGTCCTCGGCGGCATTTCCGGCTCGGGGGCCGCGGATGCCGCGGCCGTGGCGACTGTGATGGGGGCGAGCCTCGCCGCGCAGGGCTATCCGCGGGCCTATTCGGCGGGGTTGATCGCCTGCGCAGGCGCCACCGCGGTGCTGATCCCGCCTTCGTTGCCCTTTATCGTCTATGCCGTGCTGGTGCCGGGCGTCTCGGTGCCCGACCTCTTCGTCGGGGGTCTGGTGCCGGGACTGCTGGTCGGAGTCGCGCTGATGGCGCCTGCGGTCTTCCTCGCCAAGCGCGGCGGGTTCGGTTTGCCGGTCGCGGGCGCTGCGCGTCCGGGGATCGCGAAGGCGGCGAAGGACGCGGCCTGGGGCCTCGCCGCTCCGGTGGTCATCCTTGGCGGACTGCGCACGGGCGCCTTCACGCCGACCGAGGCGGCGGTCGTCGCCGTCTTCTACGGGTTCTTCGTCGGGCTGTTCGTCTATCGCACGCTGACGCCGCGCAAGATCGTCGATGTGCTGCGCGAGGGCGGCGAGATCTCCGCGGTCGTCCTGATCATCGTCGCGCTGGCCAGCGTCTTCGCGCATGCCGGTTCGACGCTGGGCGCCTTCGACGCGCTCGCCAAGGCGATGATCGCCTTCACCCGCAGCGAAGTGCTGATGCTGCTGCTGGTGAACGGCCTGATCCTGATCGCCGGCATGCTGCTCGATGCGATCTCGATCTTTCTGGTCTTCCTGCCGATCCTGCTGCCGATCGCCAAGGTGTTCCAGTGGGACCTGACCTGGTTCGGGATCATGCTCACGGTCAATCTGGCGATCGGCTCCTGCACGCCGCCGATGGCGGTCAATCTGATGGTGACCTGCCGCATCCTGGGCTGTTCGATGGAATCGACCGTTCCGTGGGTCGCCTGGTTCGTCGGCTCGATGATCGTCGCGCTGCTGCTGGTCGCCTTCGTACCAGACATCGCGC
>JBIKXN010000100.1:0-9883 GCA_044355765.1 Alphaproteobacteria bacterium | reverse complement strand
ATCGTCGCGACGGCGAGCAGCGCGCAGCCGATCGCCAGCGCGGCGGCCCCGAAAGCCGCCGGCGCCCCGGCCGCGAGCAGCGCGCCGCCCAGAACCGGACCGCCGATGAGCGCGACCTTGAAAGCCGCCGTCGTCCAGGCGACCGCGCGGGCGACCGCCGCGCGCGGGACCAGCAGCGGCAGGAAGGATTGTTGCGCCGGTCCGGCGAGCGCGCGCGCCGCGCCGATCGCCACCAGCGTCGCATAGAGCGGCGCCATGTCCGTGTGTTCCAGGGCGGCGAGCAGCGCCAGCATGCCGGCGCCGGCACCCTGCACGACATAGCTGCAGACCACCACGCGCCGCCTGTCGAAACGGTCGGCCGCATCGCCTGCAGGCAGGGTGCAGACCACCACCGGCAGGAAAAGGGCCAGCCCGACATAGCCCAGCGCCATGACGTCGCCGGTCATGTCGTAGACCTGCCAGCCCACCGCCACGGTCTGGATCTGTCCCGCGAGCGCCGCCAGGCCGCGCGCCAGAAAGAACAGCGCGAAATCGCGCCGCCGCGGCGCGTCGAGCCAGGACAGGGGGTGGGAAAGGGCGGGCATCGGCGCCAGCCTACACCCGCTCGCCCGCGAACGCGGCGCGCGATCGGCGCCGGACGGGGTTGCGTGCCCGTCGCGGCGCGGCCAGCTGGCCGCGTCGGCCGCGCGCGTGGCCGCTTGCGGCTACTCCGCGGCCTGCCGGCCGCCGGCGACGGTGCGCGGGCGCTTGTGGAATGCGCCGTCCTTCATGATCGCGAGCAGGCGCTCGCGGTTCTGAAGGATGGTCACGTCCTGCGACGGATCGCCGTCGACGAGGACCAGGTCGGCGAGGAAGCCGGGCCGGATCTGCCCGAGATCGGGCATGCCCATGATCTCGCCGCCGGTCCTGGTCGCGCACATCAGCGCCTCGCCGTGTCCGTAGCCGAACAGCTTCACGAACAGCTCGAGGTCCTTGACGTTGGTGCCCTGCGGCGTCCACGCGAAGCCATAGTCGCCGCCCGGGACGACCCGCACGCCGCGGCGGCGCAGCTTCTCGTACGTCGCGCAGCACGCCTCGAGCGCGCGCTTGATGCCGATGTCCGTCGCGACCTGCTCGGTTATGCCCCAGCGATTGGCGTAGTAGACGGTGTTGTAAAGGATGCCGACCGCGGGGCCGACGAAGATGCGGTGCTTCTCGCGCTCGAGCATGTCGAGCGCCTCCTCGTCGGCGAATTCGCAGTGGTAGATCACGTCGACGCCGCAGCGCACAGCCGCCTTGACCGACTCGCCCGCACGGCAATGCGCATTGACGCGGCGCCCGAAGGCCTGCGCCACCTCGACGGCCGCCTTGATCTCGGTGTCGTTCATCACCGTCATCGCCGCCTTCGCGGACTTGATGAAGTCGTCGCCGGAGATGTTGATCTTCACGTTGTCGACGCCTTCGCGCACGCACATCCGGGCGACGCGCCGGATCTCGTCGGGCCCGTCGGCGATCAGCGCGAAGCTCTCGCGGTGCATGTGCATCTTGCGTTCGTCGCCGAGACCGCCGGTCACGGTGATCTCGGGACTCGCCGCGCGCAACCGCGGTCCGGGGATGCGCCCGGCGTCGATCTCGTTGCGGACCACCACGTCGAGCCGCACCTTCGCCGAGGCGGCGCCGTACATCGACGTGAAGCCGGCGTCGAGCATCGCGCGGGCGTTGTGCATCGTCACCAGGACATGCTCCTCCGGCGGTATGTCTCCGATCTCGACCGTCGACGCGGCGTTCGAGAAGCTGGGATGGGCGTGGCCTTCGCACAGGCCGGGGATCAGCGTGGCCCCGGCGGCGTCGATGACCTCGGCGCCATCGCGCGGCAACCGGGCGCCGGCCTTCGCGACCTTGGCGATGCGGTTGGCTTCGACGAGCACTTCGCCGGGGTAGGTCGCGGCACCGGTGGCGTCCCAGATACCGACATTGGTGAAGAGCGTGCGGTTCATGGCGACTTCCTCCCGGTTGACTGGGGGGCGCCTCGCGGCACCCGGTACGGGAGAATTAGGCTGGAAGCCGGCGCGGTTCAATCGCGGCACCGGCGCCGCCCCAGAGGCACAATTAAAATATGGATATTCCGTCTCTCGCGGCGATTTTCTCGTCTACGGCCTTGGTGAATTCGGATCGTTGTCACATATATTAACTCGAACCTGAGGCGGCGGAGGCGTGCGGCAAGCGGCGGCCGACCGAGGGGCAACGAGGACGCGCCCAAGGTGAGCCTGCAATTCGCCCTGACGATCGTGCTGAACGGCCTGACCCTGGCGGCGCTCTACTTCATCGTCGCGAGCGGGTTTTCGCTGATCTTCGGCCTGATGCGCACGGTCAACATGGCGCACGGGTCCCTCTACATGGTCGGCGCCTACATCGCCTACGCGATCTGGGAACCGCTCTACGACCAGGATGCCTGGTATGCATGGTATCTGGCGGTGGTCGCTGGAATGGCGGCGGCGGCGGTGCTCGGCGTCGCGATGCAGAAGACGCTGCTCGGCTGGATGCCGGGGCAGGAACTGCGGCAGGCGCTGGTGACGATCGGGCTGTCGATCATCGTCGCGGACCAGCTGCTCGCGCATTTCGGCGCCACGTCGCGGCAGTTCTTCGCACCCGACGCGATATTCGGTTCGTCCAACGTTCCCGGCGTCGGTCGCTACCCGACGTTCCGCCTGTTCCAGATCGGCGTGGCGATCGCGGTCGGGATCGCGCTCTGGCTGCTGCTGAACCGCACCAAGGTCGGCCTGATGATCCGCGCCGGCGTCGACGACCGCGACATGCTCTCGGCGAGCGGCGTCAACGTCCCGATGGTCAACATCGTCGTGTTCGCGCTCGGTGCCGCGCTCGCGGGTCTCGGCGGCGTCGTCGGCGCGACGGCGCAGCCGCTGGCTCAGGGGGTCGATGGCCGCTTCCTGCTCATCTCGCTGGTGGTGGTGATCGTCGGCGGCATGGGCTCGATAACGGGAACCGCGATCGGCGCGATCCTGGTCGGACTTGCTGAGCAGGTGGGCCAGGCGCTCTTCCCAACCTATTCGGTGATCTTGACCTTCGTGATCATGGTCGTGGTCCTGGCGCTCAGGCCGCAGGGCATCATGGGGCGCGCGCGATGATCGGGTGGCTCCGCAGCCCGGTCGGGATCTGGAGCGGTGTCGGGCTCGCCCTCCTGCTGGCGATGCCCGCGCTGCTGCCCGAACTGATGCCCGCGAACCAGGCGAATTTCTGGCTCGCGAACATCCTGGGCCGCGCGATCATCTTCGGCACGATCGCGATGTCGCTGACATTCCTCGCGACCTATGGCGGCTTCGTGTCCCTGGCGCAGATGAGCATCGCCGGCGTCGCGGGCTACACGGTCGCGATCACGGTGAACGGAGCCGCCCCGAGCATCGTCGGCGGACTTTCGTACCTGACCGCCATTCCGCTGGGACTGGTCGCCGCGGTCGTCGCGGCGCTCTTCGTCGGACTTGTGTCGGTGCGCACGCGGGACATCTATCTGCTGATGATCACGCTGGCGCTGGCGATGGGGTTCTTCCGCTTCGTGGAGACGAACCTTGCCTGGTTCAACGGCTACGAGGGCATCCGCAACGTCCTGGGGCCGACGGTCTTCGGATATCCGTTCCGCAATCCGCTGGTCATCTACTACGTCGCGCTCACTGTGGCGGTGCTGCTCTACGCCGGCGTCCTCTATCTCGTGCGTTCGCCTTTCGGGCTGGTGCTGCAGGGGATCCGCGACAATCCGCGGCGGGTCGCGGCGCTGGGCTACGACGTGGCGCTCCATCGCATCGCCGCCTTCGGCGTCGCCGGCTTCATCGCGGGCTGCGGCGGCGTGCTGATGACGATCTACAACATCGGCATTTCGCCCGGATCAGTCGGCCTCGGCGCCACGGTCAACGTGCTGATCATGAGCGTGATCGGCGGGCTCGGCCATCCGATAGGCGCCTTCATCGGTTCGCTGATCTTCGCCTTCTTCGACACGTTCGCGGCGACCATCTACGACCGCAACCGGTTCAACACGCTTATCGGCGTCGTCTTCCTGGCGATCGTCCTGGTCTCGCCCGACGGCGTGATCGGCTTCGCCAGGCGCGCTTACTCCGCCATCAAGGAAAGATCCGCGCCCAAGAGCTGGGCCAAGCCTTCCGACCGACCGGGGCCCAGGCCCGGCTGAACCGCTCCCCCCATGGGCCGGTGGCGACGAGGTTCCGCGTCGCCGGCCGAAGGAAAATCCGGAACCGAACCGAACAGGAGGATCCCCCATGTCGCTTCGCATCTCCCGTCGCGCCGCTCTCAAGCGGACGGGCGCCCTCGCCGCCACCGCAGCCGTCGGTGGCGCCGTCATCCATGCGCCGGCCATCGCGCAGAATCCGCCGATCAAGATCGGCTCCGTCGCCACGCTCGAAGGTCCCTTCGCCACCGGTGGACAGGACGGCTATCGCGCGATGGAGATGCTGTTCCAGGCAGAGAACATGACGATCGGCGGACGTCGCATCGAATGGATCCGCGAATCCTCGAACGCGCAGGCCGACGTGGCGCTGGCACGGGCGCGCAAGCTGATCGAGCAGGACAACGTCGACTTCATCATCGGCCCGCTGTCCGGCGCCGAGGGCATCGCGCTCAAGGACTATTCGGCGACCCTCACCGGCAAGACGATCATCAACGGCAGTTCCGGCGCCGCCGACACCACGCTGCGCAACCCGTCGCGCAACTTCTTCCGCTTCAACACCGACGGCACGCAATGGATGGCCGGCCTCGGCACCTATGTGCGCCGGACGCTGAACGTTTCCGAGGTCACGATCGTCGCCGGCGACTACGCCTTCCCTTATGCGCAGGTCTTCGGCTTCAGCCTCGAGTTCTGCCGGCTTGGCGGCAAGGCCAACTATCTCTGGTCGCCGCTGGGCACTACCGACTTCGCCTCGCAGATCGCGCAGATCCCCCGCAGCACGGGCGCTCTCGTCGTCGTCCACGGCGGCACCGATGGCCTCGCCTTCATGACGCAGTATGCGCAGGCCGGCGGCAATCTGCCGATCATCGGCGGGTCGATCATGGCCGACCAGACGATGATGTCGGCCCGCGGTCCCCATCGCCGCCTGATGGTCGGCATGGTGGCCGGCGGCCCCCTGGCCGACATCATCGACGACCCGAACTGGACCGATTTCGTCGCCCGCTACAAGCGCATGCCGGGGGCGTTCCCGTCGCCGTCGATCCACGCCGTCAACTTCGCGACCAACACGATGGCGGCGATCCTGGCGCTGAAGCAGGTCAACGGCGACCTGTCCGGCAACCAGGCGGCGTTCCAGCGCGCGCTGGCCGGGCTGAAGTTCAAGGCGCCGACCGGAGCCGACGTGTCGTTGGACCACAACCGGCAGGCGATCTCGGACATCTTCCTGACGCGCATCGAGGAACGCAACAACCAGCCGATGACCGTCGCGTTCCAGCGCGCTACGCAGATCAACCAGACTCTCGGCGTGCCGGAGGCGCAGTTCCTCGCCCTGGGCGCGCCGTCGCGCAACAACCCCGGCTGCATCGCCGCGTCCTGACGCGACAGCAGACGACAGGCGAGGGGGCCGGTCCGCCGGCCCCCCCGCCGCTCGCGGGCCCAGCATGACGCAGCCTCCCGCCATCGCGCTGAAGAATGTCGGCCGCCGGTTCGGCGCGCTGCAGGCCGTCCGCGACGTCACCTTCGACGTGGCGGTCGGCGAACGCCATGCCGTGCTCGGCCCCAACGGCGCCGGCAAGACGACGCTTTTCAACGCGATATGCGGCGACTTTCCGCCGACTTCGGGCACGATCAGGCTGTTCGGCGAAGACATCTCGCACATGCCCGCCCATCGCCGCGCGCGGCGCGGGATCGGTCGCACCTACCAGCAGTCCCTTCTCTTCAACGGGCTGAGCGTGCGCGACAATCTCTTCGTCGCGGTGCGTGGCGTGAAGCCCCGGCGCTTCAGTTTCCTGGTGCCGCGGGCGGATGACCCGCATGCCGCCAAGGCGCGCGAGGTGGCCGAGCGCGTGCGTCTGGGCCATGTCCTCGACGTTCCTGTCGGCGATCTCAGCCACGGCCAGCGCCGCCAGCTCGAGGTCGGCATGGCGCTGGCGTCCGATCCGCGGATCCTGATGCTCGACGAGCCTGCGGCGGGGTTGTCGCCCGTCGAACGGCCGGAGCTGTCGAAGCTCCTCAAGGATCTGCCGAAGGAGCTGACCATCGTCCTGATCGAACACGACATGGACGTCGCCCTGCCCTTCGCCGATCTGGTGACGGTGATGAAGGACGGCGCCGTCGTCGTCTCCGACACGCCGGGCCGCATCCAGGACGATCCGGTCGTCCACGAGATCTATCTCGGCCATGGCGGCCACAAGCACTGAGGATCCCATGCCCAGGTTCGAACGCAGCCAGCTGCTCAAGAAGTTCCGCGCCATGGTCCGCAAGCGCGTGCCGATCGTCGGCGGCGGCGCCGGCACCGGCCTTTCGGCCAAGTGCGAGGAAGCCGGCGGCATCGACCTCATCGTGATCTACAATTCCGGCCGCTACCGCATGGCTGGGCGCGGATCGCTCGCCGGCCTCCTCGCCTACGGCAACGCCAACGACATCGTGAAGGAGATGGCGCGCGAGGTGCTGCCCGTCGTCCGGAAGACCCCGGTGCTCGCCGGCGTCAACGGCACGGATCCCTTCGCGATCATGGACCACCTGCTCGACGAGCTGAAGGCGCTCGGATTCGCCGGCGTCCAGAACTTCCCGACCGTGGGGCTGATCGACGGCACGTTCCGCGCCAATCTCGAGGAGACCGGGATGGGTTTTGGCCACGAGATCGACATGATCCGTCAGGCCAACGCGAAGGACATGCTGACCACGCCGTACGTCTTCAACGCCGACGAGGCGCGCGAGATGACGAAGGCGGGTGCCGACATCGTCGTGGCGCATCTCGGGCTGACCACCGGCGGATCGATTGGCGCCGAGACCGCGCTCAAGCTGCAGGACTGCCCGGCGCTGATCGACGCATGGGCCGAGGCGGCGCGGCGCGTGCGCAAGGACGTCATCGTGCTCTGCCATGGCGGGCCGATCGCCATGCCGGAAGATGCGCAATACGTGCTGCGGAACACGCGCAACTGCCACGGTTTCTACGGCGCTTCGTCGATGGAGCGCCTGCCGACCGAGACCGCGCTGGTCGAGCAGACCCGGCGCTTCAAGGCCTTGAGGTTCTAGGCATGGCGCGCGCCTACGCCAGCACCGTGATCGACGCGCCCGTCGAGAAGATCTGGGCGATCGTCCGCGACTTCAACGGTCTGCCGAACTGGGTGCCGGTCGTGACGCGCAGCCGCATCGAGGACGGGCTCGCGGCCGACGTGGTCGGCTGCGTGCGCAGCTTCCATCTCAGGGACGGCACGCATGTGCGCGAGCGGTTGCTCGAGCTCGACGACGCGCGCCGCAGCCTGTCCTACAACTTCGAGACGCCTGCCTTTCCGGTCGGCGACTACGTGGCCACTCTGCGCGTCATGCCGGTGACCGCGGGCGACCGCAGCTTCGTCGAGTGGGAGGCGACCTTCGAGGAGCCTGCGGCAGAGCGCGGCAGATACGAGGAGATCGTCTCCAGGGACGTGTTCGCCGTGGCGCTGGCGTCGCTGGCGGCGAAGGCTCCGGCGCTGCCGATGCCCGAGGGCGTGCGACGCTGGAAGGGGCGCCGGCCGGCGAAGGTCTTCGCCTCGACCGTGATCCGCGGACCGGTCGGCAAGGTGTGGCCGATCCTGCGCGACTTCGCGGGGATGGGCGCCTGGCACCCGGGGATCACGCGCATGCGCATGCTCGACGGCAAGCGCCCCGACCAGGTCGGGGGTGTGCGCGACTTCCTGTTCGGCGACGGTCGACTACACGAGGAATTGCTGCATCTGTGCAACCGCACCCGAAGCTTCTCGTACCGGATCAATCTCAGTCCTCTGCCGTGGCTCGATTACGTCGCGGGGCCCCGGATCTGGCCGATCACCGACCGCGACCAGACTTTCGCGGTCTGGACGGCCGACTGGGACGCGAACCCGAACGACGACCTCGAACTGATCCCCAAGGTCCACAACGACGTGTTCCTGAAGGCGTTCGAGACCATCGACGCGAAGTATTTCGGCGGAGGCGCGCGATGAGCACGCAGATCGTCGAGCGCATGGCGACGGAGATCGCGGGTGCGGGCGAACCGGTCGTCCTTATCCACGGTCTGGGCGGCACGTCGAACGTGTGGACCCCGGTGCTGGCGGGCTTCGCGTCGCGCGCCCGCGTCGTCCGCTTCGATCTGCCCGGTTCGGGACGCTCGCCCGCGGGCGGCGCGATATCGATCCAGGCCTTCGTCGACCGCGTCGCACGCGCGATGCGGGTGCTCGGCGCCGAGCGCGCGCGCGTCGCCGGCCATTCGCTCGGCACGATCGTCGCCGCGCATCTCGCCCAGCAGCACCCCGATCTGGTGCGCGATCTCGTCCTGCTGGGCGCCTTGCCAGAGCCGCCGGATCCCGCGCGCGCCGCGCTGCGCGCCCGCGCGGCCAGGGCGCGCACGGAAGGCCTCGCCGCGGTCGCCGACCAGATGGTCGAGGCCGCGCTGTCCCGGGAAAGCCGGGATAAGAACCCGCTCGCCGTCGCCTATGTGCGCGAAACCATCATGCGGCAGGACGCGGAGGGCTATGCCGCGACCTGCGAGGCGCTGAGCGACGCGCGGGCGGCCGATTTTGGCCGGATCGGCAAGCGCGCGCTGCTCGTCACCGGCGAAGACGACGCGATCGGCACGCCCGCCATGTCGCGCGACATCGCGGCGCGCATGCCGGGATCGCACGCGGAAATCCTGCCGCGCACGGGGCATTGGACGCCGATCGAGCGGCCGGCCGAGGTCGCGCGGGCGATGGCGCAGTTCTGGTTCGGCCGATAGGGAGGCGCAGGAATGGACTCGATCCTGTTCACGAACGTGCGCGTGATCGATGGCTCGGGCGATTACCCCTTTCCGGGCGAGGTCCTCGTCGAGGGCAATCGCATCCGGCGGGTGGCGCGCGGCGCGCGCGCGATCCCGCCCAAGGGTGCCGTCGTGGTCGACGGCGCGGGCGCCACGCTGATGCCCGGCATGATCGAAGCGCATACGCATCTCTCGTGGAACGACCAGCCCAGCCTCGACGCGATCTTCCGCATGCCGCCGGAGGAGCATACGCTCGACGCGGCGCGCGTCGCGAAGATCTACATCGACCACGGCTGGACCTCGGCCGTGGGCGCCGCCGCCGCCAAGCCGCGCCTCGATGTGGTCATCCGCAACGCGATCAATTCCGGACTGATCCCCGGCCCGCGCTACCTTGCCAACGGGCAGGAGATAGGCACGCTCGGCGGCCTCGGCGATACCGCGCCGCCGCATGTCGACCATCCCGGGCTTTCGTTCGGCTGCATCGTCTCGGGGCCGCACGAGATGCGCAAGGCGGTGCGCATGTTCATCAAGTACGGCGTCGACCTGCTGAAGCTCAACCTGTCGGGCGAGGAGATCACCGGCGTCGGATCGGCGGAGACGCCGATGAGCGACGAAGAGGTCGCGGTCGCCGTCGCCGAAGCGCATCGCCGCAATCGGCGCGTCTGCGCCCATGCGCGCTCCGCGGAATCGGTGAAGATGTGCGTGCGGCACGGCGTCGACATCATCTACCACGCCAGCTTCGCCGACGAGGAAGCGCTCGACATGCTCGAAGCGCGCAAGGACAGGCACCATTTCGCGCCTGGTCTCGCCTGGCTCGTGAAGACCTCGCGCGACGCTGGTCCTTGGGGCATCGCCCCGGACTCTCCCCTCGCCCAGGCCTATGCGCGCGAGCTCGAGGCCGCCGTCGAGGTCTGCCGCAAGATGCGCAAGCGCGGCATCCGCATCCTTCCGGGCGGCGA
>JBIKXN010000501.1:0-2938 GCA_044355765.1 Alphaproteobacteria bacterium | reverse complement strand
ATGGCGTGTCCTTCGCGGTGCCGCGCGGCGCGGTCACCGGCCTGCTGGGCGGCAACGGCGCCGGCAAGACGACCACGATCGGCATGCTGCTCGGCCTGATCCTGCCCAGCGGGGGCACGATCGCCGTGCTGGGCGAGGACATGATCCGCCACCGGCACCGCGTCCTGCCGCGGATGAATTTCTCGTCGCCCTATGTCGATTTTCCGGCCCGGCTGACCGTGCGCGAGACGCTGGAGATCTTCGCGCGGCTCTACGGCGTGCGCGACCGCGCGGCACGGATCGCGCGCCTGGCCGGCGACCTGCATCTGCGGCGCTTCATGGACCAGCGGGCGGGCTCGCTGTCGGCCGGGCAGAAGACCCGGCTTGCTCTCGCCAAGGCCCTCGTCAACACGCCCGAACTGCTGCTGCTCGACGAGCCGACCGCCAGCCTCGATCCGGACACCGGCGACTGGGTGCGGGCCTATCTCGAGGCCTACCGGCGCGAGACCGGCGCGTCGATCCTGCTGGCCTCCCACAACATGGCCGAGGTCGAGCGGCTCTGCGACGAAGTGCTGATGATGCGCGCCGGACGGATCGTCGATCGCGGCACGCCGGCCGAACTGCGCGCGCGTTTCGGGCGCGACAGCATGGAACAGGTGTTCCTCGACATCGCGCGCGCCGCCGACGCGCCGGCCGCGCCATGACCGGCTCGGCGGCGCGCGTCGGTGCCCTTCTGATGCGCCATTTCTATCTGTGGCGCGGCTCGTGGACGCGGCTGTTCGACCTCGTCTACTGGCCTCTGCTGCAGGTGATGGTCTGGGGGTTCATGACCCAGTTCCTTGCCGGCAAGTCCTCCTGGGTCGCCCAGGCCGGCGGGGTGTTCATCGGCGCGGTGCTGCTCTGGGACGTGCTGGTGCGCGGCCAGTTCGGGATGACGCTGTCGATGCTGGAGGAGATGTGGTCGCGCAACTTCGCCAATCTCTTCGTCAGCCCCTTGAGGCCCTGGGAATTCGCGACTGCGCTGATGAGCCTGTCGATCATCCGCTCGCTGATCGGCGTCGTGCCGGCGGCGCTGCTGGCGATTCCGCTCTTCGGCTATTCGATCTTCTCGCTCGGCCTGCCGCTGCTGGCGTTCTGGACGCTGCTGCTGGTATTCGGCTGGGGCGTGGGTCTGGCGCTCTGCGGCCTGCTGGTGCGCTTCGGGCTGGCGGCCGAGAGCTATGCCTGGGCGTCGATCTTCGTGCTGGCGCCCTTCAGCGGCGTCTACTACCCGATCTCCACCCTGCCTGGCTGGCTGCTGCCCTTGGCCTGGTCGCTGCCGACGACCTACATCTTCGAGGGGATGCGCGGCGTGATGATCGACGGCACGCTCGACTGGAGGCTGCTGGGCGGCGCGCTGCTCCTCGACGTCGTCTACATCGCGCTCGGCTATGCGGTGTTCCTCTGGGCCTTCCGCCGCGCGCGCGAGCGCGGCACGCTGCTGGCCAGCGGGGAATGAGGGCGTGGGCGTTCAGGCCGGGCCGCTGACCCGCGCTTCGGCGAAGCTGGCCATGTCGCCATGGCACGCCACCGCCGCGCGCACGACGCCGATCGCCAGCGCCGCGCCGGAGGCCTCGCCGAGCCGCATGCCGAGATCGAGCAGCGGCCGCTTGCCGATCGCGGCGCAGAGCCGCGCATGGGCCGGCTCGGCCGAAAGATGCGCGACCTGGCAATGGTCCAGCAGCGACGGATCGTGGGCATGCAGCACCGCCGCCGCCGCGGTCGCGGCGAAGCCGTCGAGCAGCACCGGAACGCGCGCGACGCGCGCGGCGACGACGGCACCGGCGATGGCGGCGAATTCGAACCCACCCAGCCGGCGCAGCGTTTCGAGACCGTCCCCCGCGCCGGCATGCAGCGCGGCGCCGGCGGCGACCGCGTCGCGCTTGGCGGCGAGCCTGGCGCCGTCCACGCCGGTGCCCGGCCCGGTCCAGTCTTCGGCCCCGCCGCCGAAGAGCGCGAGGCAGAGCGCCGAGGCGGCCGTGGTGTTGGCGATCCCCATCTCGCCGAGCGCGATCAGGTCGACGCCCTGCTCGACTGCCATCATGCCGTAGGCCATCGCGCGCGCGCAGTCGTCGTCCGCCATCGCCGGACCTGCGGTGAAATCGGCGGTCGGCGTCTCGAGCGACAATTCGTACACGCGCAGGTCGGCGTCGACGCTGCGGCAGATCTGGTTCACCGCCCCGCCGCCGGCCACGAAATTGGATACCATCTGCGCCGTGACCGCGGGGGGATAGGCGGACACGCCGCGCGCGGCGATGCCATGGTTGCCGGCGAAGACCGCGACCCGCGGCCGGCGCAGCGTCGGCGGATGGCGGTCCTGCCAGGCGGCCATCCAGGCGGCGAGTTCCTCCAGCCGTCCGAGCGCGCCCGGCGGCTTGGTCAAAGTCGCCTCGCGCGCCGCGGCGGCGGCGCGGGCGGCCCCCGAAGGCCCGGGAAGGCCGACGAGCATGCCGCGGATCTCGGCGAGCGAAGCGGCTGGGGATGGCGAGGAGGTCATGACAGGGCGTAACTTTTCTTGATCGCCGCGTTGTGGAGCGCGGCGCGGCCGTGGCTTATACACGTTTCCAGCCTTTCGCGACCCGGGCAGATGCCAGACGAGACGCCGGCCCCGCCACCGCCCCCAGAGACGCCGCCGCCACCCGCCGAGCCGCCCCTGCCGGGTCGGCCCTGGAACTGGCTGGGCGAGATCCGCATCGCCCTGGTCTTCCTGACCGTGCTGCCGGTGCGGTTGCGGCCCGCCGACCTGCGCTTCGGGGTCTCGCACGCCGTACGCGCCTTTCCGGTGGCGGGACTGGCGGTCGGCGCGGTCGCGGCCGGCGCCTTCGTCCTCGCCGAACTCGCGGGCCTGCCGTCGCTCGTCGCCGCGCTGGTGGCTCTGGTCGCCGCCGTGCTGGTCTCGGGCGGTCTGCACGAGGACGGA
>JBIKXN010000099.1:0-9903 GCA_044355765.1 Alphaproteobacteria bacterium | reverse complement strand
CGGCCACCGCCATCTCGGCGGGGTCCATCGCCTGCAGCCCCTGCAGCAGGCGCTGTTCGATCTCGCGCAGCATGCGTTCCTGCAGCGGCTTGACGTCGGGAAGGCCAAGGAAGCTTCGCGCTTCCTCGGGCGTGCATTCGATGTCGAGCTCGATCTTCATGCGCTCCTCCGGTGGCCGGTGGCCGGTGGCCCGAGGTTAGTGGGCGGCAGGTCCGCCGTCGACGGCCAAGCGCCGCCGCGAGCTCAGTACATCCGCCGCTTGTCGAGCACGTTGCGCATCTCGGCGCGGCGCCCATCGAGCCAGCAGCCGAGATTATGGATGAAGATGTCGGCGATCTTCCGGTTCTCGCTGGGCGCGGTGCTCGCGGAATGGGGGCTGATCAGGACGTTTTCGAGGTCCCAGAGCGGCGAACCCGCCGGCAGCGGTTCGACCGCGGCGACGTCGAGCGCGGCGAAGCCGATCCGTCCGATGCGCAGCGCGTCGATCATGGCCGGCTCGTCGACGACCTGGCCGCGGGCGATGTTGATCAGCGTCGCGCCGGGCTTCATCGCCGCGATCGCCGCGCCGTCGATCATCCGCTCCGTGGCCGGCGTATGCGGCGTGCAGAGCACGACGGCATCGGCGACGGACAGGACCTCGTGCAGCTGGCCTTGTCCGCACACCGCGTCGAGACCGAGCGCCGCCGCGCGCGCCGGCGAGGGATCGGCGAGCGTGCCGATCGCGCGCATGCCGAAGGCCTTGGCGACACGCGCACATTGCGCGCCGATCATGCCCGCGCCGACGATCGCCAGCGTCTTGCCGGCCAGTTCGCCGCCGCAATACCGCTCCCAGCGGTGGTCGCGCTGGTCGCGCTGGAGCCGCGGCAGATCCTTGCTGCGCATCAGCAACGCCAGGAAGACGAACTCCGCGAGCGCGTCGGCATGAACGCCGCGCGCCGTGGTGACCACCAGGTCGCTGTCCGCGAGGCCGAGCCGGGCCACCATCTGACCCACGCCGGCGCTGGTGGTCTGGACCCACCGCACGCGCGGCGCGAGGGCGAAGCCGCCGCCGCCGGCGGCGTCGCGCGGCGGGAAATCCCAGAGGATGGTCGCGCGCGCCAGATGGCTGCGCCAGCGCGCCTCCTGGGCCGCGTCGCGGCGGAAATCCTCGCGCCCGTTATGGTCCGCGACGTAGCGCAGCGGCGGGTGCAGCCCGGGATCGTCGACGATCTCGGCGCGGCCGGCGACGGCGCCGCGGATGCGCTCGACCTGTTCGCTCTCGAGCGGCGTGGCGAAGAAGACGATCTCCTGGGTCATGCGGCGCGACGCTCCGGGCGATGGATCATGGGATCGGTGGCGCGATGCAGATACGGCGCGCGTGCCGCGGCGCGCAAGGGCCCGGCCGCGGTCACGCGCGTTGCCCGCGCCGCGCGAGCACGACGAAGGCGACATGGTGGAACGCCAGCACCGCGGCGACGATCGCGAGGGGCAGATCGAACCGGCCGGTCGTGTCTACCATCGCCGCCATCGCCGGAGGCCCGAACGCGACGCCGCAGCCATAGAGCAGCCTGACCGCGCCGAAGACGGCGTTGAACGACGCCGGCTCGATGATCTGGCGCGCGGCGTTGGTGAAAAGGATCCCGGTGGCGCTGAACCCGAGCGCGAACAGCAGCGGATAGGCATAGACGAAGGCGCCGCCGACGAAGCGCGGCAGTACCAGCAGATAGGCGAGCGTCGCGACCGCGGCGATGGCGACGACCCAGCCCGCCGCCGCGATGCCGCGCCAGTCGATCAGCGCGCCCAGGCACAGGCGGCCTGCGAAGAAGGTGAAGCCGGTCGCCGCGACCAGGAGGACCGCCAGTTCGGGCTCGATCCCGACATGCTGGAAGAAGGCGATCTGGTGCGAGCCGATCGCGTGGAACGTCAGCGGCGCAAGCAGATGTACGACGGCGAGCCAGCGCAGCGCCGGCGAAGCGGCGATCGCCGTCGCGGCGGCGAAGGGCGAACGGTGCGCGCCGTCGCCCGCCGGCGCCGCCGGCGGCTCCTGCCCCGGCGGATGCAGCCGCATGAACAGGGCCGCGAGCGGCAGGACGATGCAGAGCGCCATGGCGCCGAGCGCGACATAGGCGAGGCGCCAGGAATGCGCCTCGACGATCAGCCGCAGCACGGGCAAGGACAGCAGCATCCCGATCCCAGATCCTGAATCCATCACCGCCATCGCGGTCGCCGGTCGCCGGAACCAGTTTCCGGCGATCGTGAACAGCGTGTAGCTGCCGCAGCATTGCGCGCCGAAGCCGGCGATGACGCCGAAGGCCAGGTAGAACGCGACCGGGTCGGTGCCCAGCGCGGCGAGCCCGATCCCGGCCGCGAACACCAGCGACATTCCGGCGAGGACGCGCTGCGCGCCGTGGCGATCGGTGAGCCATCCGGTGACCGGTGCGGTGCAGGCGCCGAACAGCGTGAAGATCGTGAAGCCGAAGGCGATCGTCGTCTTCGACCAGCCGGTATCCGCCTCGATCGCGACGAGGAAGAGCGCGAAGGACCCCCAGATCGCGCCCGACACCATCATGATCAGGAAGCCGGCGACGGCGACCGTCAGGGGATTGCGCTGCAGACGCGCGAGCATCGCGGGACGGGACATGCGCGGTCAGGACACCGCGCGACCGCCGTCGACGAGAAGATCGGCGCCGTGGATATAGGAACCGGCGTCGGAACAGAGCAGCAGCGCAGCACCCACCAGATCCTGCGGCGTGCCGGTGCGCCCCAGCGGCACGCGCGCGAGCAGCTTGCCGCCATCGGCGGCGAGCTGGACGCGATTGCGCGCGGTGGCGATGACGCCGGGGCTCAGATTGTTGACGGTCACGCCGCTGCCGCCGAACTGGCGGGCCAGATTGACGGCCCAGTTGTGCTGCGCGGCCTTGGTGCCGGCATAGACCAGCATCTGCGGATGGGGCTGCGCCTGCTGGATGCTGCCGATGGTCAGGATACGGCCCCAGCCGCGCGCGAGCATGCCCGGCGCGACCGCCTGCAGCAGCGCCAGGGTCGCCCAGAGATTGACCTGTATCTGGCGGTCGAAATGCGCCCGCGAGATGGCCTGCCAGTCCTCGAGGATCTCGATCGATGCATTGACGACCAGGATGTCGATGCCGCCGAAGGCGCTCGACACATCCCGGCCCAAGGCTTCGGCGGCGCCGTCGGCCGCGAAGTCGGCGGCGAAGACCTCCGCCGCGCCGCCGCCGGACCGTATCTCCGCCACGACGGCTTCGGCGTCGCGCGCCTCCTCGGCGGTGCCGACGTGGTGGATCGCGACGCGTGCGCCCTGAGCGGCCAGGGCGCACGCGATGGCGCGGCCGATCTCGCGACGCGCACCGGTGACCAGCGCGCGCCGGCCGTCGAGGCGGAAGGCGGCGAGCGGATCGGGAAGAGCGGTCATCTTGTCCCTGTCTGCCATGGCGCGTGGCCCAAGATCCTGCGCGCCGCGGCCGGCGAAGTCGACGGCGCGCGGACGCAGCCCATCCATGCGGTCGACGCCGGCCGCCGCTCACGCATCGCGGGGCCCCGCGCGCATCCAGGCGTCGACGTCGAAACGGTGGATCTCGCCGAGAAGTTCGGCCAGCGCAGCGGCGGTCTGCGCGACGATGCGCCCGCCGAGCGCGGCGTCGCCGGCGCGCGCGTCGCCCACCGCGCCCGATGCGCTCAGGTCCTGGGTCTCCCAGCCGAAGCCGATCCTGCCATGCGGCATGAGCTGGCGATGGCGGCCGGTTTCACGGATCCAGGCGGACGAGAAATCGCCGGCCTCGCTCTCGCGCACGGATGCCGGATGCAGATGGCGCATCATCGCGGTCTCGATCGCGCCGCCATGGATCCCCCAGCGCCGCTCGCTCTCCGGCAGGATGTCCTCCGCGGGGTCCGGCCGCTGCAGGTCGAACCAGCTGGCGCCGACCGCGAACAGGCCATGCGCGGCGCGCAGCCTCCGGCACGCCAGCTCGACCAGCTGCGGCTGGCCGCCATGGGTGTTGAAGATCAACAGCCGCCGCACCCCCGCGCGCGCGACGCAGGCGCCGATCTCGGTCCACAGCGCCAGGATCGTCTCGGCGCCGAGCGTTAGCGTGCCGGGAAAACGCGCATGCTCGGGCGAATGCCCGATGACCTGGGGCGGCAGCGCCAGCAGCGGCATCTCTTGCGGCGCCAGCGCGAGCGCGCGATCGAGGATAGCGGCATTCAGCGCGGCATCCACCGCCAGCGGCAGATGCGGTCCATGCTGTTCGATCGCCGCCACCGGCAGGATGGCGACGCTGCCGGCGGGCAGGTCGCGAAACTCGGTCCAGGCAAGCGCATCCCAGCGCCGGGGAAGAACGGGCATCTCGATATCCTCAGGCCACTGGCCGATGCTAGCGCACCGCGCGGCGCGGCGCCCGCCCCGCGAGCGCATCTCGCGTCGCCAGCGAATCCCTCTCCGGTTCCGTACGACCGGCAACTGCTCTAGGCCGAGGCCGCGGGCCCCGCGTCTGGCGCGTCGATCGGATAGAGCGGCCGCGTCACGCGCTCCAGCTTCAGCCTGCGCATGTTGCCGCAGGTCGGACCCGGCGTGTCGGCGACCAGGATGCGCGCGGCATGCGGACCGAAGGCGACGCGGAAATGCGCGGGCGACTTGACGAAGACCAGCGCCGCGCGCTTGAGCTCCAGCCCGAAGGCGGCGAAAAGTCCGGTGTCCCATTCGAAGGCGGGGTTGCTGCGTACGGCAACCCGCAGGTCGCCGATGGCGAGCACGGCGGTCAGGCCGAGCTGCATGACCGTGCCTTCGGCGCCCGCGTCGTACATCTTGAACTCGCCGTCGCTGATCGATCGTATCTGCGCGTCGACCTCGACCGGCGCACCGTCGGCGGGCGAATTGCGATGGCCCAGGCGCAGCCGCGCGCGTTTTCCCGGGCCGACCTGGGCGGCGGTCTTCGCGGCGACCGCGTCGCACAGCGTCAGATAGGTCAGGCGTCCGGCCTTGTCGGCGCCCAGCCGCAGCAGCGCCGCGAGCACCGCCGCGCTGTCGGCCGCCGCGCCGCCGCTGGGGCTGTCGCCGATGTCGCTGACCACGGTGGTGCCGGGCGAGCCGAGCCCGGTGCGGATCGCGTCGTCGAGCGCCACGAGATCCGGCTCGAAGGCCGCGCGCGCGTGCCAGGCCATCTCCGCAAGATCGTCGGCGACGCGTTGCGCCGAAGCCCGGTCGCCATCGGCGCAGACCAGCGCTGCGAAACCCAGATCGGGAACATCCAGCCAGGGTTGCACAGGAAACAGCGACGCATGCAGGCAGTCGCCCGCCGCCTCGTGCGCGCGCCCCGCGCGGACGATCGCCGCCAGCGGCTCGCGGCCGGTCGTGGCGACCATCGGGGTGACGATCATGTGGCGCTTGGCGAGCGCCATCACCGGGCGCCGCCGGCCGGCGATCGCGTCGAGCAGCAGATCGGCGACGCGCGTGCCGGTTTCCCACATGTCGATATGGGGGTATTCGCGATAGCCGATGTAGAACACGTCGGGCTGCAGCATCGCCGCGGTGATGTGGCCGTGCAGGTCGAGCGACACGCCGATCGGCACTCCGGGTCCGACCACCGCGCGCACGCGCCGCACGATCTCGCTTTCGGCATCCGGCTCGTCCTCGACCACCATCGCGCCGTGCAGCGCCAGCGCCACCCCATCGACCGCGCCGGCCGACGCGAGACGGTCGGTCATCTCGCCCACCAGCGTATCGAAGGCGGCGCGCGTCACTATCCCGCTCGCACCGGCATAGCCGGCGATCAGCGGGACCACCTCCGCACCGGCCGCGGCGAAGCGGGCGAGGAAGGCGGGAACCTCGACGCGCGCCTCGCCATAGCGCGTCAGCAGTTCCGCGCCGCGATACAGGTAGAAGGACTCGAACGTCTCCACGCCCGTCCGGAACGGGACGAGCGTGTTCGTCTCCTGCATCAGCGATCCGACGGCGATGCGCATCACGCGTCGGCGAGTTCGCGCGCGGCCTTGCGCACCGCGTCCAGGGTCTGGTCGACGATCGCGTCGTCATGCGCTGCCGACATGAACCACGCGCCGCGCTCGAGCGCGCGCACGCCATGCGCCAGGAGCGCCGCGGTGAAGCGGACATACTTGGCGCGGTTCATGCGCGCCAGATCGCGCCAGTTGCGCGCCGGCGCGTCGAGATCGAAGGCGACATGGAAGACCTGCGGCCAGCCTGTGACCACCGCCTTGTGGCCGGCTGCCGCGAGTTCCGCGGCGATGCCGTCCATCAGGCGACGGCCGCGCGTCTCGATGCCGGCGAACATCTCGGGCGTCAGGGCCTCGAGCGTCGCCAGCGTCGCTGCCATGGCGACGGGCTGGGCGTTGAACGTGCCGCCATGGACGACGCCCTGGCCGAATAGGTCCAGGATGTCGCCCCGGCCCGCGATCGCGGCGACGGGGAACCCGTTGGCGATCGCCTTGGCGAAGGTCGCGATGTCCGGCGTCACCCCGAAGCGCGCCTGGGCCCCGCCGGGCGCCAGGCGGAAACCGGTGATGACCTCGTCGAAGATGAGGATGGTGCCATGGCGCGAACAGGCCGCGCGCACGCCCTCCAGATAGCCGGGCGCCGGGGCGACCGCGCCGGAGTTGCACATCGCCGCCTCCATGATCACCGCGGCGATGTCGCCGCGGGCGAGACGCCGCTCGACCAGATCCAGACGGTTCCAGGACAGTACCTCGACATTCCGGGCGGCACCCTCCTCGAGACCCTTGCCGCCGCCGATCGCGACCGGCGCCTCCTCGTCGCCCGCGACGTCGAGGGCCGGCGCGGTCGACCACAGCACGTTGTCGAACCAGCCGTGGTAATGGCCTTCGAATTTCAGGATCTTCTGGCGCCCGGTGGCGGCGCGGGCGAGGCGGAAAGCCGCCTGCACGACCTCCGATCCTGACGAGGCGAACCGCATCCGCTCCGCGCAGGGCACCATCTCGCAGACGCGCCGTGCGGCCTTGGCCTCGAGATCGGTCTGGCCGGCGTAGAGTATGCCGCGCTCGAGTTGAGCCGCCGCGGCGCGGCGAACGCCTTCGGGACTGTGCCCGAGGATCATCGGTCCCATGCCGAGGTAGTAGTCGATCAGCCGGTTGCCATCGACGTCGAAGAGGCATGCCCCCTCGCCGCGCTCGAAAACCAGCGGAGTTGGCGCGATCCCAAGCCGGAAATTGCTGCTGACTCCGCCGGCCAGCCAGCGCGCGTTCTCGCGGATCTGGCGCGCGGATTCCGCGAAGCTGCAGCGGCCGGAATTATGTCCGGTCTGCGCCGGCCCCCTCGAGTCGACGATGGTCATGCGCCCCTCCGTGCGGTTTCGCTTGATCCCCGGGAAAGACTAGGTCAACGGTTTCCGGTCCCGAAACCGCTGTTTCGTATCGCGGAATGCAACGCCCTCCTCTTCCTCCTGCCAGCCGCGTCGCGGCCCCCGCGCCGCCAGATCCCTACCTTGTCCAGCCGGTGGCGAAGGCGCTGGCCGTGCTCGCCTTCGTCGAGGACTCCGGACAGGAGGTCGGGCTGAGCGACGTCGCGCGCGCCCTCGGTCTGCCGAAGACCTCGGCGTTCCGCTATCTCTATACCCTGGCGGCGGCCGGGTTCGTGGGCTACGGCAGCAGCCGCGACCGCTATCGTGCGGGGCCGCGCCTGCATCGCGGGCGCGAGACCGAGATAGACGTGCCGCGGCTGCGCGAGCTTGCGCTGCCCGCGATGTCGACGCTGCGCGCGCGGTTCAACGAGACCATCAATCTCGGCGTGCCCGACCGCGACCGGGTGGTCTATGTCGAGATGATCGAGAGCAGCCGGGCGCTGCGCATGCAGGCTCGCATCGGCGAGCGCCACCCGCTGAACTCGACCTCGCTCGGCAAGGCGATCCTGGCCTTCATGGCGGAGGACGAGCGCGCGCCGCTGCTCGGCGTGCCGCTCAAGGCCATGACGCCGCGCACGACCGTCGATCCGGCGGCGCTGCGCCGACAGTTGCGCGACATCGCGCGCCGCGGCTTCGCGATCGAGACCGGCGAGAACGAGGAAGGGCTGATGTGCATCGGCGTTCCGATCCTCGCGCGCGGCGGGCGGCCGGTCGCCGCGCTCAGCCTGTCGGCCCCCGAGGCTCGCATGACCCGGCCGACGCGCCTCGAGGTGATCGCGGCGCTGCGTACGGCCGCCGCCGGCGTGTCGCGGCGGTTGGGCTATCGCGGCGGTCTGGGACCAGATCCGATCGTTGCGGCTCAGGGCGGACGGGGGACGAAGGATTCCGGGATCTGAGGCGATGCGTCGGGGTCGCCCGGCGCGAGCCAGTTGACGATCTGCCAGGCCTGTCCCTGGCGACGCAGATAGATCTGCATGTCCTCCCAGGATTCGTCGGCGCAGCTACCGGTCGGCGGGCAGAAGCGCATGCGCAGTTCGACCAGCGTATATCCCGGACGGAACCAGGCGAGGTCGCGCTGGTCGTCGCCGACCTGCTCGCGCCGTATCACGCTGCTGCGATCGACGACATAGGCGATCGACCGCGGCGCCGGCATCGGCTCGGGCGGCTCGGCCCCGACGCGCAGGCACAGCGCGCGATCGGCGCGCGCAAGACACGCCATCAGCGTGTCGACCGCGCAGCCCACGCTCGCGACATCCCCGACGCAGCTGCTGGTGCCGCCGGCGGGTCCGATGCGCCGCTCGCTCGCCTCGCCGCCCCCGGCAAAGGCCAGAACGAGACCCGCGGCGGCGCCGACGATGCGCGGCGCGCTAGCGGGCATGCCGGCGAGCGAGTTCGCCCAGCGCGTTGCGCGCCTCGGCGAAGACCGGATCCCATTCGCCCGGCGTCCGCTGCCGGAACAGCCGCATCGACGGATACCAGGGCGAATCGCTGCGCCCCTCCAGATAGAGCCAGTAGGGCGAGAAGGGCAGCAGGTTCCAGATCGGCTTGCCCAGCGAGCCGGCCAGATGGGCGACCGAGGAGTCGGTCATGATCACCAGGTCCAGCTGGTCGATCGCGGCCGCCGTGTCGGCGAAATCCTCGCAGTGGCTGCCGATGTCGATGATGAAGTTGCGCGCGCCGGATGCGGCGAGATCGGCGGCGCGCGGCCCCTTCTGCAGGCTGAACAGCTGCACGCCGGGCACCTCGGCGAAGGAGAGGAAACGGTCGAGCGAGGTCGCGCGCTGGGCATTCGCCTTGAAGGTGATGCTGCCCGACCACACGATTCCGACCTTGAGCCGCTTCCCGGCCCTGGCGATCAGCGGTGCCAGCCGCGCGCGGGCTTCGGGCGGCACGTGCAGCCGCGCGGGCGGCGGCAGGTCGGCGAGCGTGCGCATCGCCTTGCCGGGCAGGCTCATCAGGGGAATATGGGCGGCATGCGCGGGCGCCGGCGCGCCGACGGCCACCAGTTCGTCGACGCCGGCGAGCCTGCTGAACAACCGCATCAGTTCGGGCTTGCAGCCGACCGCGATCCGCCGAACGCGGCTGCGCAGCTTCTCGAGGAAGCGCATCGACAGGATGGCGTCGCCGAAGCCCTGCTCGGGCCAGACCAGCAGCGCGCCCTGCAGATCCTTGCCGTCCCAGGCCGGCGTCGTATAGCCGGGAAAGGCCGGCTTGTCGGGCAGCCGCCAGCGCCACTCGAAAGCCGGCCATCCTTCCTCGAAACGGCCCATGCGCAGCAGGACCTGCGAGCGATCGAATTGCGCGCTCGCGTTCTCGGGGTTCAGCCGTATGGCCTGCTCGAAGGCCGCGAGCGCCTCGGCGAGCATGCCGCCGTCGTGGAGCGCGACGCCCATGTTCGTCCAGGCGGTGCTGTCGGGTTGGCGCGCGATCACGCGCCGGTGCAGCGCAACGGCCTCGGCGTAGCGTTGCAGATCCTTGGTCGCGTTCGCCATGTTGGCGGTCGCGGCGATGTCCTCGGGCGCCAATTCGAGCGCGC
>JBIKXN010000500.1:0-2940 GCA_044355765.1 Alphaproteobacteria bacterium | reverse complement strand
CGTCAGCCGCGCCAGCCGGCGCCGACCAGGTTGTTGCCGGGATCGCCCACCCGGGCGCCCGAGGTCGCGTAGGTCTGATAGACCGTCCCGTTGGTCATGACCGAGACGAGATAGAAGGCGGCGCCGCCCGCCAGCACGACGGACACGACGACGGAGGCGATGAATGCGCGCATGGATCGGAGCCTTCCTGCTATGGTGGAATTTTGACCCTGCATATGCGCCCCGGCGGGCCAGTGTCAATCTCCGCGCGTCGATTCGGACGCGTCAGTCGACGTCCGGCGCCTTGGCGATCTCGCGGATCAGCTTGTTGGCGATCGCGTAGGCGAAGGACTGGAAGTCCTCGACCACCAGCACGAAGGACCCGGGGCCGCCCGCGACGTGTTCGCGGAAATAATTCGCCAGGCCGCCGGGCGGATGGGTGTGGAACGGGTTCCAGGGCATCGGTTCGGGCGACAGGATCACCAGCGCGTTGACGACGATCCCCTGCGCCACCGCCTGGTCGCGCGCCACCGCTGGTGGCTTGCCGTTCGTGTTCGTCCCGTCGCCGGAGACGTCGATGGTGCGTCTGGCGCTTCTGTAGCCGCTGCGCGCGAACTGGGCGACCGCGTGGTCGATCGCCGCGCCGATGGCCGTGCGGTCGGCGAAGGGGCGGGGCGGAGCCAGGAGCGCGGCGGCGAAATCCTCCGCGCTCGCCGCGTCATGGATCAAGGTCCAGTCGACGATCATCTGCTGGGCCCATTCGCCCGACCATTCGAGGAAGCAGACGGCGATCCGGCCGAGCTTGCCCGAACGGATCGCCCGCAGTACCCGCGGGTCGGCGAAGGCGGCGGCGTATCCCTCGCGCTGGAGGGCGAATTCCCCGGCATCGACGCTGCGCGACACGTCGGCCGCCAGGACCAGCTGCAGGTCGACCTCCTCGGCGCGCCCCGCCGACGGCAGTGCGCCGGCGACCAGCGGCAGGAGCAGCGCCGCGGCGCGGAGCGCGCCACGCGCCCTTCCGAGGATCCCTGACCTCGCCAGCATGCGATCTCCCAGCGTTGCTGCGGCAAGCCTATCCTGTCGCGCCGTCCCTGTCCCTTGCCGTTGTCCCAGGCTCTGGCGTCGTGCGGAGAGCGAACCGTGGGGGCCGAACGGGATCCGGACCGATCGGTCCGGTCGCGAGCCAAGGCCCCAAACCTCCGTGTCCTCCCCTGACGGTTGGCACGGCGCCCCGCCCTGAGTATGTTCCCCGCCGCCGCGATATGCGGATGGGTGGCCGAGTGGCTTAAGGCGCACGCTTGGAAAGCGTGTATACGGGAAACCGTATCGCGGGTTCGAATCCCGCCCCATCCGCCATCTTCCCGCCGCACACCCCGACAGCGACCCAGACGACGCCGAATTTTCCCGTTGTTTCAAAGGGGTTTGGCCCGACCATCACGAACCGTGGAGACTGGTCCGGGGCCCTGATGCTGTACAAGTTCCGTAATTCCCCGACAGTCGTGGCCTCCATCCCGCCCGCCCCGGCCCCGGCCCGGTCGCGGCAACGGGATTAGCGACGCGCGGCCGCGGGCGCGGCTTCTGGGCGGCGCGGCGCTCCAGGAAATCGACATGCGTCATCTCAAGATGGGTGGCGCCGCCGCGCCACGGGGTCTTCAGATCGAAGCCAGCGCGCGAACCGCCATCCCAGTGCAGATGGTCGTCGGCGCAGGCGGGCCGGGTGACGGCTCCTTCCGGCGCATGTTCTCCTGCTCGAGACGCTTCAGGTCTCGAACGTCGTCGGGCTGGAACGTCCCGAACCGCTCCTTCCAGGTTTACATCGTCTGACCGCTGACCTGTTGCCGCTTCGCGACCGCCGGAAAGCCGTCACGATCCGCCTGCCGGACGACCGCTTCCATCTGCTCTTCGGTGAACCTCGACTCGCGCATGCCCGCTTTGTTCTGGCAGCCGGTCTCTCACGTGACCCATGGTCCGAAATGCCGCGGGAAGGTCACCGGGCTGTCGGTCTCCTATCCGCCGCGGCCACGCCTGGCTGGTGAATTCTGTCGTCTTGGCGCGGGCGTCTGGGGTTACATAGTGGCAGTCGTCGTCGGCGATGCCCGCCGAAGCTGCGGATCCGCGCGGCCGGGGCGACGTCTCGGTGCCGTCAGCGGGGCCGGCATACGCGCGGCCCGGTCGCGTGCAAAATGGCGGGCGGTGGCGCAGCCGCCAGCGCCGCGCGCCAGGAGATGGTCATGGATTTCGCCTCGTTCGGCGGCCTCGCCGGCTTCATCGCCGCCAACTTCGTCGCCGCGCTGTCGGGCGCGTTGTTCCGGCCCGGTGCTTGGTACGCGAGCCTCGCGAAGCCGTCCTGGCGTCCTCCCGACTGGCTGTTCGCGCCGGCGTGGAGCGTGCTCTACACCATGAACGCGGTGGCGGGCTGGCTTGTCTGGCGCGCCGATGGCGGGACCTGGCCGCTGGTCGTCTATGGGGTCAGTCTGATGCTGAATTTCGGCTGGTCGGGGATCTTCTTCGGGTTGCGCCGGATGGATTGGGCGTTCTACTGGCTGATCGCGTTGTGGCTGTCGATCGCCGGAACGATGCTGGCCTTCGCGCCCCATTCGCGGACGGCGTTGTGGTTGCTCGTGCCCTATCTTGCCTGGGTCACGTTCGCGGGCGTGCTCAACCGCGCGATGTGGCGCCTCAACGCCTGAGGCAGGCCGCCGGCACGCCAGTCAGGCGAGTTCGGCCGGCAGGCGGAAGCGGACGGTCTCTTCGATACCGGGCAGCGTGGCGCGTTCGACCGGCATGCGCGCGGCGATCGTCGCCAGCAGGTCCTCCACCAGGCGTTCGGGCGCGGACGCGCCGGCGGTGACGCCCAGCGTGTCGACGCCGTCGAGCCAGGCCCAGTCGAGGTCGCGTGGGTCTTCCAGCAGATGCGCGGGCACGTACTCGGCCGCCAGTTCGCGCAGCCGGGTCGAGTTG
>JBIKXN010000499.1:0-2948 GCA_044355765.1 Alphaproteobacteria bacterium | reverse complement strand
CTCCGCGAGGCTCGGCGCCTCGATCTTGCCGTTGAACGCCCAGGCCGCGAAACGGCCGGGCGCCGGACCGTGCCGGCCGATCGCGCCGATGCGCACGGACGCCGCGGGGAGGGTGCCGGAAACCGCGAAACCGGCCGCCTCGACCGCCGGCGGCGCGTCGAAGCCGCGCTGAGGCAGCGGCGTCTGGCGCAGGAAGACCTCGCCGGTCGCCCCGTCGACCGCGGCGGCGACATGATACCAGCGCCCGATCCGCAGCGGCGCGTCGGTCGAGACCCGCGTCCCGTCCGCGAAATGCATCGCCAGCGCGCCGTTCGCGTCGACGATCAGCGCGAAGCCCGGACGGCGCTGTCCCTCGACCAGGGTGGAAACGATCGCCTGCTGCGCACGTCCCTCGGCCAGCAGCGGCTGGATCAGCGCCATCACGGTGAACGACGTCAGGCCGGCGACCGCGTCGCCGCGTTCGACCAGCACGAAGGACCCGGCGGGGATGGGCCGCAACGCGGCGCTGTGCCTGCCATTGAGCGGCGCATCGATGTCCTCTGTCTTCAGCCCCGCGCCGGACGGCCCGGTGTCGGAGCAGATGACGCGCACCAGCTGGGCCGTGTAGTCGCGCGGCCGCGTCATCGCGCCGATGCGGAAGCGGATCGTGCCTCCGGCCATGGCGCTCCAGTCGTCGCAATAGCCCAGCACGTCGGGGGTCGGCAGATCAGTCATCGCTGCGTCCCTCACTCGATCGCCAGAGGTTGGCCGGCGGCGGCCTCCCAGCGGCGCTTGAATACCGCCCATTCCGCGTCGGCGGCGGAGCCATAGACCTCGTTGCCGAGCACGATCGGCGGCTTGCCGCCAGGCTGCTTGACCGCGAGCACGTAGCGCTTGTGCGGTTCGGCGACGACGAGCACGTAGTTGCCGTTGAAGCGCGGGCCGCGCAGCGTCTCCAGCAGCGCGTAGAGCTCTGGAGAATGCTTCGCGAAGGGATTGCGCCGGAACTCGCGCGCCAGGTCCAGGCGCGTCGCGTCGATCGCCGTTTCCTCGTCCCGCATCCCGCTCTCCCGCTTGTTCCGGCGACGAGAGTGGCGGCCCCGCCGCGCCGCTGTCAAACGCCGCGGCGCGGCAGTTGCGGCCGCAGGGCGCGCGATGGCACCCTGCCCTTCCAGCAAACAGGGGGATGACGGACATGAGCGCGGCCCAGCCCAAGAAGAGCCTCATCTGGACGGAGATCGACTACGAGCGGGAAGGCAAGCAGGTCGGCTATCTGCATCTGCCGCATTCGGTGACCCGCTCGGCCTACGGAACGATCGCCATCCCGGTCGCGGTGATCCGCAACGGCGACGGCCCGACCGTGTTCCTGATGTCGGGCAACCATGGCGACGAGTACGAGGGCCAGATCGCGCTCACCAAGCTGATCAAGGCGCTGGAGCCGAAACACATCAAGGGCCGCGTGATCGTGATGCCCGCGGCCAACCTGCCGGCGGTCATGGACGGCGCGCGCGTCTCGCCGATCGACGGCGGCAATCTCAATCGCGCCTTCCCCGGCGACGCCGATGGCTCGCCGACCTTCCAGATCGCGCACTACATCAACACCACCATCTATCCGATGGCGGACTTCCATCACGACCTGCATTCCGGCGGTTCGTCGCTGGATTACCTGCCATTCTGCTCGACGCGGCTTGGACCGGACGAGGCGCAGAACGCAAAGGCGCTCGCGGCGCTCCACGCCTTCGGCGCGCCGCTCAGCTTCGTCTGGGCCTTCTCGCCCGACAACCGCCTCGCCGCCTCGTCGGCGATCGCCAATGGCGTCGTGGCGCTGGGCGGCGAGTTCGGCGGCTGCGGCCGCGTCTCCATCCCGGGCGTGAGGATCGTCGAGCGCGGCGTGCGCAACCTGCTCGCCCATGCCGGCGTGCTCAAGGACTGGAAGATCCAGACCGACGGCCCGACGCGGCTGGTCGAACTTACGGGCAAGGACTACTATGTCTACGCGCCGGAGCCAGGCCTGTTCGAGCCGTTCTGCGAACTGGGCGAAACGGTCAAGGCTGGCCAGCCCTGCGGCCAGGTGCATTTCGTGGACAACCCGGGCCGCGATCCGATCGTCTGCCATTTCAAGCGCGACGGACTGCTGGTCTGCAAGCGCCATCCCGGCCGCATCGAACGCGGCGACTGCGTCGCGCATCTGGCGACCGACCGCCGGGCCTGAATCCCCTCCGCCCCTCGCACCATGCCCATCCCCCGCAAGCGAAGCGCGCGGGGGAGGCTGGGAGGGGGCGGCGCGTTTCTGCGAAACGCGCGCCTGCGTCGCTGCCCCTCACCGCCGCGCGTCGCGCATCCAGGTTTCGATCGGGGCATGCGGCAGGGCGGGAACGAAATGCGCGTCGCGGCCGGTCATGCCGGTGTTCGCGACCATCGCGTTGAGGACGGCTTCGTCGACGGCCTGGATCACCGCCTCGAAGACCGGATTGAGCGCCGCGTCGGGAAGCGCCGCGAGCGCGCGTGGGGCGAGGTCGGAGGCGAAGAACGCCGCGTTCGCGGTCGAGAGAGCGATGAAGATGTCGCCCGAGCCATGCGCGGCGATCGAGCCGCTGCGGCCGATGCCGAGCCCGGCGCGGCGCGCCAGGCGCTTCAACTGGTGCGGCAGCAGCGGCAGGTCGGTCGCGATCACGGCGATGATCGAGCCGTGATCAGGCAGGCCCGGCGCGTCCTCGGTCAGCCAGCGCCCGACCGGCAGGCCGGCGATGGTCAGTTGCTGCCGCTTGCCGAAATTCGCCTGCACCAGCACACCGACCACGCCGGCCGCGCCGTCGAGATCGAGTGCGCGCGACGCGCTGCCCGTGCCGCCCTTGAACTCGTAGCAGATCATGCCCGTGCCGCCGCCGACGCTGCCCTCCTCGACCGGGCCGCCGGCCGCGGTGTCGAGCGCCGCGAAGACATCCTCGTCGCGGACATGGAAGCCGTTG
>JBIKXN010000098.1:0-9925 GCA_044355765.1 Alphaproteobacteria bacterium | reverse complement strand
CCGAGATCCGCAAGGACTATCCGGGCATCGAGACCGACCAGTTCCATATCGACATACTGTGCGCGCATTTCGTGCAGCATCCGGACTGGTTCGACGTCGTCGTCGCCTCGAACCTCTTCGGCGACATCCTCACCGATCTCGGTCCGGCGGTGGTCGGCGGAATCGGCATCGCGCCGTCGGGGAACCTCAATCCGTCGGGAGAGTTCCCGTCGATGTTCGAACCGGTGCACGGCTCGGCCCCGGACATCGCCGGCAAGGGGATCGCCAACCCGATCGGGCAGATCTGGTCGGCCGCGATGATGCTCGAGCATCTCGGCCACAAGGATGCGGCGCAGTCGGTCATGCGTGCCATCGAGGACGTCCTCGCCAATGGCGGTCCGCGTACGCGCGACCTCGGCGGCAATGCATCGACCGTGGATGTCGGCAAGGCGATCGCCGCCGCGATCCGATGAGGCCGGAGGCCCAGGCGCCGCGCGCCAATCTCTTCCTCGACGAACTGGAGATCGGCGACCGGTTCGAGAGCAAGGGCATGACCCTGACCGAGGCCGACATCGTCGGCTTCGCCCGAGACTGGGATCCGCAGCCTTTCCATGTCGACGCCGAGGCCGCAGCCGGAAGCCATTTCGGGGGACTGATCGCGAGCGGGTTCCATACGCTCGCGCTCGCGTTCCGGATGTTCTACCAGACCGGCGCGATCATCGACGCCAACATGGGTGGGCCCGGGATCGACGAACTGCGCTGGGTGGCACCGGTCCGGCCGGGCGACACGCTGCGCGTCACGGCCGAGGTGAAGGAGATCGTGCCCTCGCGCTCGAAGCCCGATCGCGGACTCCTGCGTCTGGGTTTCGTGGCCAGGAACCAGCGCGGCGAGAGCGTGATGACCGCCACGCTGATGATCATGATGCGCCGGCGCCGCGGCGATGCGCCGGCCTATTGAGGCGGGTCTCCCGCCGGCCGCAGGCCGACCGGCAGGGCGAAGACGCTTCCGCTGACGCGGCAAATCGCCGAGATTGAAGCGGCGGAACGCATGTGGACCCTCGTCGGGTCGCGCCCGCGGTGGAACACGCAGTCGGGGGGAAGGTCGATGCGCAAGAACAGGATCAAGGAGATCTGGCGGTCGGGGCGGTGCGCGACGCTGGGGTGGCTCGCCATCTCCCACGGGCTTAGCGCCGAGGTGATGGCGCGCCAGGGTTTCGACGCGCTGTGCATCGACTTGCAGCACGGAACGTCCGAGATGAAGGATGTCGGGCCGCTGCTCCAGGCCATCTCCCAGACCGACACGGTGCCCTTCGTGCGCGTCGCGTGGAACGAGCCGGCGCCGATCATGCGGGCGCTCGATCTCGGTGCTTATGGCGTGATCGTGCCGCTGGTGAATACCGCGGCGGAGGCGGCGGCCGCGGTCGCGGCGTGCCGCTATCCGCCCGTCGGGATCCGGTCGAACGGACCGGTGCGCGCGATCCATTACGGCGGTCCCGACTACGTCGCCAACGCGAACGACGAGATCCTGGTCATGGCGATGATCGAGACCAGGGACGGCCTCGCCAATCTGGACTCGATCTGCGCGACCCCGGGTCTGGACGCCGTCTATATCGGTCCGTCCGACCTGTCCTTCGCGCTCGGGCTGCCGCCGCGCGGCGACAACCCCGATCCGAGGCACATGGCGGCCTGCGACCGGATCCGCGACGCGGCGCACAAGGCGGGGATCAAGTGCGTCATGCATTGCCAGAGCGCGGAATTCGCGGCGGGCGCGGTGAAGCGCGGTTTCGACATGGTGATGCTGACATCCGACCTTGCCGGCATGATCGCCGGCGTCCGCACGCAGCTCGACTCGCTGAAGGCGCTGACGGCCTGACGGTCGGGCCGCGCCGGCGGCGCTACTGCGCGGCGATGCCGCGCAGCTCGAGTTCGGCGGCGCGGTGGCAGGCGACGAGATTTCCCCCGCCGGCATCCTGCAGTTCCGGCCGCTCGGCCCTGCAGCGCTCGGTCGCGTAGGGGCAGCGCGGATGGAACGCGCATCCCGCCGGCACGTTCGACGGATCGGCCACCTCGCCCTCGAGGACGATGCGCTGCGCGCGCTTGCGCGGGTCGGGCACCGGCACGGCCGAGAGCAGGGCCTCGGAATAGGGATGCCGCGGCCGCGAGAAGATCGTGCGCGTGTCGGCGATCTCCACGATCCGGCCCACATACATGACCGCGACGCGGTGGCTGACATGCTTCACGACCGACAGGTCATGCGCGACGAAGAGATAGGACAGGCCCAACCGCTGCTGGAGTTCCAGCATCAGGTTGATGATCTGGGCCTGGACCGAGACGTCGAGCGCCGAGACCGGTTCGTCTGCGACGATCAAGGCCGGGTTCAGCGCGAGGGCGCGCGCTATGCCGATGCGCTGACGCTGGCCGCCGGAGAAGGCGTGCGGGAAACGGTTCATGTAGGCGCGCGGCAGCTGCACGACGTCCAGCAGTTCCGCGACCCTGCGCCGGCGCGCCTCGAGGTCGCCGATCCCGTTGACCAGCAGCGGCTCGGCGATGATGTCCGAGATGGTCATGCGGGGATTGAGCGAGGAATAGGGATCCTGGAAGATCATCTGCATCTGCCGGCGGACCGGGCGCAGTTCGGCGCGCGGCAGGCTGGCGACGTCGACCGGGCGTCCCTCGGCGGCGAGGAAGCGGATGCTGCCGGCGCTCGGCTGCACGGCGCGCAGGATGCAGCGCGAGGTGGTGGTCTTGCCGCAACCGGATTCGCCCACGAGCGAAAGCGTCTCTCCGCGCGCGATCGAGAAGGACACGTCGTCGACCGCCTTCACGTGCCCGACCACGCGTCGCAGGACGCCGCGACGGATCGGGAAATACTTGCGCAGGCCTTCGACCGAGAGAACGGGCGTCGCGGCGGTCATCGGGCGGTCTCGCGCGGCTGGTCGTAGAGAAAGCAACGCGCCTCGTGGTCGGGCGCCAGCCGGACGACTTCGGGGCTCCTGACGTCGCAGGTCCCGGGAACGAAGCTGGGGCAACGGGGATGGAACGGACAGCCCGCCGGGCGCGCGAAGGGATGGGGGATGCTGCCGGTGATGGTGGCCAGCCGCGACAGCGGCTCGGCCAGCACCGACGGGATCGAGCGCAGCAGAGACTGCGTGTAGGGGTGTTTGGGGGCGTGGAATATCGTGTCGACGGGGCCCGCCTCGACGACCTTGCCCAGATACATCACGGCGACCGCGTCGGCCATTTCGGCGATCACGCCCATGTCGTGGGTGATCAGCACCACGGCCAGATTGCGTTCGCGCTGGATGCGACGGATCAGATCGAGGATCTGCGCCTGGGTTGTGACGTCGAGCGCCGTGGTGGGCTCGTCGGCGATCAGGATGCGCGGCTCGGCGGCGAGGGCGAGCGCGATCATCACGCGCTGCCGCAGCCCGCCCGAAAGTTCGAAGGAGTAGGAATCGACGCGCTGCTCCGGGCGGGGGATCCCGACCATGCGCAGCAGCTCAACAGCCCGCGCGCGGGCGTCCTGCTTGCTCATCCGCCGGTGGAGCCTGATCGCCTCGATCAGCTGGTTGCCGATCGTATGATAGGCGGAAAGCGAACTCATCGGCTCCTGGAAGACGTAGCCGATCTCGCCGCCGCGGATGTCGCGCATGTCCTTGCTGCGCGCATCGAGCCGGGCGAGGTCCACGGCGCTGCCGTCGGCGCGACGGAGCATGATCGACCCGCTCTCGACCCGCCCGGGGCGTTCGACGATGCGCAGGATGGAGCGGGCGGTCACGCTCTTTCCGCATCCCGATTCGCCGACGATGCCGAGCGTGCGGCCGGGATGGAGGTCGAAGGAGGCGCCGTCCACGGCGCGCACGATGCCCTCGTCGCCATGGAAGAAGGTTTCCAGGTCGCGCACCGACAGGATCGGATCAGCCATAGGGATCCGCCGCGTCGCGCAGGCCGTCGCCGAGGAAGTTGAATGCCAGGATGACGATGACCACCGGCACCGCCACCGAGAGCAGCCAGGGCGCGATGCCCAACGCCTGGATGTTCTGGGCGTCCTGGAGCAGGACGCCCCAGGATATCGCGGGCGGCCGCAACCCGAGGCCGAGGAACGAGAGTGTCGTCTCGCTGATGATCATCGCGGGCAGCGCGAGGCTGACCGCCGCGATGATATGCGACAGGAAGGAGGGAACCATGTGCCGGAAGATGATGCGCAGGCGCGAGGCGCCGGCCAGCTCGGCCGCGGTGACGAAATCCTCCTCGCGCAGCGCGAGGAAACGGCCACGGACGACGCGGGCCAGTTCGGTCCATCCGATCAGGGAGATGATGACCGTGATCGCGATATAGACCTGCGTCACCGACCAGGTGGCGGGAAGCGCCGCCGCGAGCCCCATCCAGAGCGGGATCGTGGGTATCGATCGTAATATCTCGATGACGCGCTGGATCGCCGTGTCGACGATGCCGCCGTAGAGGCCTGATATGCCTCCCAGCAAAACGCCGAGGAAAAGCGACAGCGTGACACCGACCAGTCCGACGGTCAGCGACGTGCGCGTCGCCACCATCAGACGGGACCAGACGTCGCGTCCGAGCTGGTCGGTTCCGAGCAGGAACAAGGCGTCCTCGGGCTTGCCGCGGTCGAGGCCGAGGAGATGGACATCGGTCTCGAACATGCCGAGGAAGGAGTATCGGTATCCAGACGCGAACAGCGTGAGGTAGCGCTTGTCGGTCGGATCCGGCGTGTAGACGAGCTTGAAGGTACGCATGTCGCGCCTGCCCTTGAGCGCATAGACATGGGGGCGGAACGCGCCTTCGTCGAACCAGTGGATCTTCTGGGGCGGGATGTAGCTGCGCGAGGCATCGGTCGCGTGCGGTGGGGTGACCGCCAGGAAATCCGCGAACAGCGCGCCCAGATAGAACAGGATGACCAGGATCCCGCTCGCGACCGCGAGCTTGTGCTTGCGAAAACGCCACCAGGTGAGCTGGAGCTGGGTCGCCGCGGCGACGCGCTCCTCGGCGACGGTGACCAGCGGCGTTCCGGACGCCGGTGCGGCGGGCGCGCTCATCCGTGCATCCCCGCTCGGATCCGCGGATCGATCCACATCAAGATCAGATCCGAAAGGAAGGTGCCGATGACGGTCAGGATGCCGAGCAGCAGGACGATGGTTCCCGCGAGGAACATGTCCTGCGCGATCAGCGACCGCAGAAGAAGCGGTCCGACCGTGGGAAGCGACAGCACCAAAGACACCACGATCGAGCCCGAGACCACGAAGGGCAGCAGATAGCCGATGGTGCTAGCGAACGGGTTGAGCGCGGCGCGCACCGGATATTTAAGGATCACGCGCCATTCGGGAAGGCCGCGTGCGCGCGCCGTCGTGACATAGGGGCGGCGAAGCTCGTCGAGCAGGTTGGCGCGCATGATACGGATCAACTGGGCGGTGCCCGCGAGCGCGAGGATCAGGGCGGGCAGCGGCAGATGCTTCATCATGTCCCAGACCTTGCCGGCCGACCATGGCGCGAGCTGGTACTGCGCCGAGAAGAGCCCGCCGATGTTCATGTCGAAGAGCTTGAAGCCGAAATACATGATGATCAGCGCGAGCAGGAAATTCGGGACCGCGAGCCCGACGAAGCCGACGAAAGTGAAGATGTAGTCGGCGAAGGAGTATTGCCGAACGGCCGAATAGATGCCGATCGGCAAGGCAAGCCCCCATGTGATGACGATCGCCGCGAGCGAGATGACGATGGTCAGCCAGAGGCGGTCTCCGATGACCTCGATCACCGGCCGCCCCCATTCCATCGACATGCCGAAATCGCCGGCCGCGACGCGGCTGATCCATTTCGCGTATTGAACCCAGATCGGCTTGTCGAGACCGTATTGCTCGCGCAGTACCTGGGCCTCCTCGGCGCGGACGGCGGAGCCCGAGGCGGCGAGGTTCATGATGTAGGAATCGACGAAGTCGCCCGGCGGCAGCTGGATGATGACGAACGACACGACGGAGATCGCCCAGATCGTCACCAGGGCCAGCGCCAGGCGCTGGAGGATATAGGTCACCATGCGGCAGCCGGCCCGTGGAGGTCATCCACGGGCCGCTCCGTCTTCACGATTGCCAGGACGTGGGTCAATTCTTGTAGAACCACGTCTCGGGGTGGGCGCCGCCCGGGGTCCGGCAATGCTGCGCGATGCAGTTGCGGGACGGGATGTTGCCCAGCCGGTTGCTTACCAGACGCACGCCCATCAGCGCCGAGGACTGTCCGACGGTGCCGATGCCGTATTGCTGGTCGATCGCGATCTTCCAGATCTCCTGCGCCGTCTTGATGCGGTCCTCGGTCTTCTGACCCGCCGCGGAGCGGTAGAGGTCGAAGATCTTCAGGATTTCCGGATCCTCGGGCTTCTTGCCCTGGGCTCCGCCCGAGGCGAACCACTTGCCGTGCTCGGGGCCCATGAAGGCCTCGCTCGGCGGCGATTCGACCGGGATGGCATGGCGCGGGAACAGATAGAGCAGCTCGGTGCCGCCATTGTTCCAGACCATGATCTGGTGCTCGTTGTTGAACGTGCGCGTCATGGCGAGCGTGCGCTCGGTGTCGCGCACGTCGGCCTGGATGCCCACCTTCGCCCATTGGTCGGCGACCATTTCGGAGATCTTCGGCCAGGGCAGGAAGGCCTGCACGGCCTGGATCTGCAAGCGCAGACGCTGACCGTTGTCGGTGCGCAGGCGGAAGCCCTGCGCGTCCTTACGCGTCAGGCCGATCCGATCGAGCATCTCGTTGGCCTGCTTCTGGTCGAAGGTCGACCATTTCTCGCGCCAGCCCGGCCCCGGGAAGTAGGGCAGGGCCTCGCCCGGCGCGACGGAGCCCGGCACGGCGACGCCGAGCCAGAACGCTTCGTTGAGCTGCTTGCGGTCGAGGGCAAGCGACAGCGCGCGCCTGAAGTCGACGTTGCGCAGCCACTTGGCGATCTCGGGATCCGCGTCGAAGCTCTGGTTGAAGTAGTAGACCGCGTCCGAACCGTTGAGCGCGAGGTCGAGATGGACCTTGTAGCGTCCGCGCGCCTGGTTCTCGAGGATCACCGGCAGCTTGCCGATGTCGATGTGGCGCTCCTGCAGGTCGTACTCGCCGGCCATCGCGCGCAGGTTCAGCACTTCCAGGTTCTCTGCGAGCGTCATGACGACGCCGTCGAGATAGGGGAGCTGGTTGCCCGCGGTGTCGACCGCCCAGTAATACGGGTTGCGCTCCATCACCCAGGTGGCGCGGTTGATCGGCTGGACCGTCTTGAACGGGCCGAGCACAGGCAGCTCGGGATTGAGGGTCCAGTCCTTCTTGAAGTGCAGGCGCGCGACCCAGTTGTCGAAGCCTTCGGCGCGGGCGGCCGCGTTCGCGGCTTCGACGCCGCCCTGCACGTATTTCGGCAGGAATTGCTTGAGGTAGTGGGCGGGGGCATAGGCCCCATGGCTGCGCTTGTCCGACTGGCGCACGGCCTGGCCGCCGCCGATCAGCGTGTCGCCGGCCATCAGGTCTTCGAACAGGTAGAACGGCACGTCGAACTCGAAGTTCACCGTGTAGTCGTCGACCTTCACGATGCGCCCGGGCTTGCCCTGCGGCGACATGTCGGGGATCGGCGTCGGCACGATGTCCTTGTTGCCGTACATGTCCTCGAACCAGAACACGAAGTCGTTCGCCGTCATCGGCGCGCCATCGGACCAGCGCAGTCCGCGGCGCAGGTTCAGCGTGAAGGTCTTGCCGTCTTCGCTCATCTTCCATCCCTTGGCGAGGGACGGGTTCGGCTTGGCGCCGGTATGGTCGACCAGGATCGGACGGTCGGAGGCGTTGATGCGGTTTCCGTTCTCGTTGTCGCCCGGCCCGGTGAAGCCGCGACGCCACACCCCGCCGTACTTGCCGATTTCCTGGACCGGCTTGATGACCATCAGGTCCTGCGGCAGGCGGTCCTTGACCGGCGGCAGCTTGCCCTGCCGGACGAGTTCAGCCAGTTGCGGCGCCTCGTTGAAGCTCTTGGGCCATTGGGCCTGGTCGGTGATGATGGTGATGCCCTCGGGCGTGCCGACGAGGCCGGATTGAGACAGCGCGCTCTGTGCGCGCGCCTCGATTGCCGGCAGGGCGGCGAAGGCGAGGGCGGTGCCCAGCGCGAGTCGCGCCAGGAAAGGCCAGCGGAATGTCATGGATCCTCCCTTGGTGCCCGGGACGGCTTCCGCTCCGGGACTGGGCGAAGTAGAACGGGTCCGAGCCCGGAGCGTCAAGCGCAACGCTTCGATGGCGATGCGCGGTCTGCGCAGACCTGCCCGAATTTCGTGCGCGCCAGCGACCGCGAGGAGACGAGGCCGTTCCATGCCCCATGCGACGCCATCCCATGCGATGAAAAATGTCCTGATCACCGGCGCCGCCGGCGGGATCGGCACCAGCCTCCGCCGCCTGCTCAAGGGCGCCTATGGCACGCTGCGCCTGACGGACCGGATAGTTCCCAACGATCTTGGCGCCGCCGAGGTCTTCGAGCATGCCGACCTGTCCGACCCGGCCGCGGCGCAGCGCGTCTGCGCAGGGATCGACGGCATCGTCCATCTCGGCGGGCGGAGCGTGGAGGACAGCTGGGACGAGATCCATCCGGCGAACATCGTCGGCACCTACAATCTCTACGAGGCCGCGCGCCGCCAGGGCGTGAAGCGCGTGATCTTCGCCTCGACCAACCATGTCGTCGGGTTCTATCGCCGCACGCGCCGGATCGACAACCAGGTCCAGCCCAGGCCCGACAGCCGCTACGGGGTCAGCAAAGCCTATGGCGAGGCGTTGGCCGCGTTCTATGCCGACAAGTACGGGGTCGAGACGCTGTGCGTCCGGATCGGCAACTACGGCGACAGGCCGATCGACAGGCGCCGGCTGAGCATGTGGCTGAGCCCGCGCGATTTCGTGCAGCTCGTGCGGATCGGGTTGGAGCATCCCGACGTCCATTTCGAGATCGTCTACGGGTCCTCGCACTGCGAGCGGGCGTGGTGGGACAATTCGGCCGCGGAGCGTCTGGGATACCGCCCGCTCGATGCCGCCGAGGATCATGCCGCCGCGGCGCTCGCCGCCACCGTCGCGCAGCCGGAAGGGGAAATCGCGCGGACCTTCATCGGCGGCGGGTTCTGCGAGATGGAATTCGCCGGCGACGTCGACCGCATCCGGTGATCGCGGCGACCGTCGTCCCCGAGGATCCGCGGCGCCATGTCGCGCCGCGCGCCCCTTTGACGCTTGCGCTGGCGTCGCCGCGCGCTTAGAAGCGGCGTTGGGCCAGGACCTCCCAACGGGTTCCGGCCATCTGAAAGGATGGCTTCATATGACGACCAAGCCGAACGTCCGTCCGGGCGGCGCGAATTTTTCTTCCGGACCTTGCGCCAAACGTCCCGGGTGGACACTGGCGTCCCTCGACAAGGCCCTGTTGGGTCGCTCGCATCGCTCGAAGCCCGGCAAGCAGAAGCTCGCCGAGGTGATCGATCGAAGCCGCGCCGTGCTCGGCATACCCGCCAGCCATCGCATCGCGATCGTTCCGGCCTCCGACACCGGCGCCGTCGAGATGGCGATGTGGTCCCTGCTCGGCGCGCGCGGGGTCGACGTGCTCGCCTGGGAATCCTTCGGCGATGCCTGGGCGGTCGACGTGACCCGGCAACTCCGGCTCTCCGACGCACGGGTGCTCAAGGCGCCCTACGGCGCCTTGCCTGATCTGGCCCAGGTCGATTTCGCGCGCGACGTCGTGTTCGCCTGGAACGGCACGACGTCGGGGGTACGGGTGCCCGACGGCGCGTGGATCGCGCCCGACCGTGCCGGTCTCACGATCTGCGACGCGACCTCCGCCGCCTTCGCGATGCGGCTGCCCTGGGACCGCCTCGACGTCACGACATGGTCCTGGCAGAAGGTACTGGGTGGCGAGGGGCAGCACGGCATGATCGTGCTCGGCCCGCGCGCGGTCGAG
>JBIKXN010000498.1:0-2955 GCA_044355765.1 Alphaproteobacteria bacterium | reverse complement strand
TGCCGACGATGAGGGCGGCGCCGTAGCCGCGCTCGGGGACCGCAACGACGCGCGCTCCGGCCGCCGCGGCGATCGCCTGGCTGCCGTCCGTGCTGCCGTTGTCGGCGACGAGCACCTCGCCCGCCACGCCGCTGCGGGCGAGGAACCCCATGGCCTTCGCCACGCACACGCCGAGGGTCTCCGCCTCGTTGAGGCAGGGCATGAGGATCGTCAATTCCAGATCCGGCGCCACGTCGCGCCGCACGCCGTCGTCGCCCATCTCGTCTCCGTCCGCTCCCGCCTCCGCCACGGCGCCGCGCCGGTCGCGCGCGAATCCCGCCGGCACGGAACCATACACCGGATGGGGCTCAACGACGCTGCCAGATCTCCACCGGCCCCAGCGCCTCGGCGATCTCAGCCGCCAGAAGATAGTCGCGGGCGAGCGCATCCTCGAGCACGGGACGGATACCCGGTCGTATCTGCTGCCACCAGCCGCGATAGACGACGACGAGCGGAGGCCTGTCGGCGAGGATCCGCGCGATCTCGCGATCGGGATCGACGCCGATAAGCGCTGCATGCGTGCCCGAGAGATGGGCAGGAAAAGCGTAGCGCGTCGCCAGCCCCGCACCCGACAGGACATGCACCACCGGCGGATAGTTTACGACCCAGACCGGGTCGCCCGGAGCGATGCGCGCGGCAATCTCGGCCGCGACCTGCCGGACCGGATCGGGAGCTGTCAGGCCGGCCGGGTTGTAGAGCCGCGGGCCCGCGGAACGCGAGATCGCATCCAGCGTCGCCAAGGCGATCAGCGTCGCGACCGCGGCGCCGATCCGGCGCGCGCCCAGCCGTCGCGCCAGCGCGCGCGCGCCCAGCGCGGCGAGCAGACACAGCGGCGGCAGGGCGAACAGGAAATAATGCGGATAGTACTGCCCGGGGGCGGCGATAGCGCCCGCGGCCGCCAGCAGCCACAACGACGCGACGCGGCGCAGCGCCCGCTGTCGGCGCCCCCGCGCGCCGCCGCGCCATGCGAGCACCGCCAGCGACGTCGCGACGGGCACCGTCAGGATGGCCGCGCCGACATAGCGCAGCGTGTCGGCCGTGTCGGCCCGTCCTCCGGCATAGCGCAGCGGCGCCGCGATCGCGGCATCTGCGAAAGCCGCCCATGCGCCGTGCATCGCATAGGCAAGCGCCACGGCCAGCGTCGGCGTCGCGCAGAGCGCCGCATAGCCTGCCGCGACGAGCGCGACCCGGCCGGTCGTCATCCGTCCCGCACGCCACGCCGGCAGCACCGCGAGCAGCCAGGCGAGCGAGCCCTCGAAGACGGCCAGCGGCTTGATCAGCAGCGCCCCGCCGATCAGCGTCCCCATCGCGGCGATCCGCAAGGCCGAGGGCGCCCCGTCCCGCGCGCCGATGCCGAGCGCGATCGCCCACGCCGTCAGCGGCGCCATCAGTATCTCGGTGTTCGCGGCAAGACCGCCGAACAGCGTCGTGGCCGCGACATAGAGCAGCGCCGCGCCCCAGGCCGGGCCGGCGGCGAGGCCTAGGCGGCGCGCGATCGCGAGCAGCGCGCCGGCGGCGGCCGCGACGGCCAGCGCCGCGGCGAGGCGCAGCGCCCAGATGGTCTCGCCGAGCGTCGCCATGACGAGCGCGAAGATCGCCGGCGCGCCGACGGGATGCATGTCCCAGACCGCGACATAGGGCCAACCGCCGCGCAGCCACTCGCGCGCCTGCAGCATGTAGAGCCCCTCGTCGATATCGATCACCGCCTGCGCGAAGGACAGGCCGCGCAGCAGCAGCGCCGCCGCCACCAGCGCCAACGCCGTGCCCAGACCGACCACGGCCACGGACGGCCGGCCGCCGGTCATCCCGTCGCCTCCAGGCGGCGCAGCATGTCGTCGTACCCCTCGCGCGGCAGGGCGTAGAAGACGAAGACATAGGGATCCGATGCGGCGAACACCGAGGGATCGCCCGAGGCGACCTGCATCGTAGCGCGGTCGAAGGCCGAGACCGGCCGCAGCGCGCCGTCGAGTTCGAAAAGCGTGTCGTAGCCCAGCGCGTCGAGATAGGCGGGCACCGCCCAGGTGCTGCCTTCGCGATGCCGCTCCTCGATCTCGAGCGACAGGACGGGCCTGCAGCGCAGCAGCGTCTCGCGCGCGCCGCGCAGGATCTCGTACTCGGCCCCCTCGGCGTCAAGTTTGATCGCCGTCACGTCGCAGAGCCCGAGATCGTCGAGCGCGACCATCTCTACCTCGAAGCGTGTCGTCTCCACCCGCGCCGACAGATGCGCACGATAATCCTTTGCGGTCGACGCCCACTGCTCCTGCGGCGCCCCATCGACGATCGGCATGGTGAGGGCGATGCGGCCGCGCCGGTCCCCGAGCGCGGCGGCGTGGAGCACGACATGCGGCGGGACGCCGCCGAACTCCGCGCGCAGCGCTGCCTCCAGCCGCGCATGGGCGCTCGGCAATGGCTCGAAGGCGTGGACGCGGCTGGACGGCAGCCGGGCGAAAGGCAGCGTCAGAAGGCCGTCATGCGCGCCGATGTCGACGAGCGTGCCCGGCCGGTGCAGGCGAAGGTGGAAATCCAGTTCGTCCATGCGACGCTCTCCGGTGATGCGGCCTAGCGCCGTTCCGCGGGCGGCCGCGGCCGCGGCGGCAGCAGCAGCAGCGCTGCCGCAGCCGGCAGCAGCCAGACGATGCGGGCCTGGTAGCGCGGATGGGGCTTCGAAAGTCCGCCGGCGATCGCGGCGTTGGCGACCACCCCGACGCCGACGCACAGCACGAGGGCGAGCGCGACGCGGTCCGCCGAACGCACAGCGCGCAGCGCCGCGAAGGCGAGCGCCGGCAGCGCCAGCAGCAGCGCCGGCAGGTGTGCCGCATCCGCGCCAGCCAGCGCCGCGCGCAATTCGCCGCGCGCCTGGGGCGCCGCCGCGAAGGCGGCTGCCTCGCGCGCCGGAAACCCGTCGGCGAGGCGGCG
>JBIKXN010000097.1:0-9953 GCA_044355765.1 Alphaproteobacteria bacterium | reverse complement strand
CGCGTAGAGCGTGGCGTGCGCCGCCGCGACCTCGGCGAGCGCGATCACCTCCTCGGTCGGCGCATGGCGCGCGGGCGGATAGAACAACCCGGTCGAGAAGCCGATCGCGCCGGCCGCGAGCGCCTCCTCCAGACGCGCGCGCATCGCCGCGATCTCGCCGGCGGTGGCGGCGCGGTCGCAGCGATCCATGGCGCCGACGCGCAACGTCGAATGCCCGACCATCGCCGCGATGTTGGTCGCCGGCGGCGCGGCGTCGAGCGCCGCGAGATAATCGGCGAAGCGCGCGAAACGGTAAGCGCTCCGGTCCCCGAGCAGGTCGAGCGGCGGCGGCGGCGGTCCGGCCAGGGTCAGCGGCGCCAGGCTGACGCCGCAATTCCCCGCGATCACGGTCGTCACGCCCTGGCTCGCCTTCATCGCCATGTCGGGCGTCGCGAAGACGATGTTGTCGTCATGGGTGTGCGCGTCGATGAAACCTGGCGCGACGCAGCGGCCCGTCGCGTCGATCCGGGCCCCGGCCATCGCCGCCGACAGGTCGCCGACCGCGACGATGCGATCGTCGACGATCCCGACATCGGCGCGCCGTCGCGGCGCTCCCGTGCCGTCGACGACGTCGCCGCCGGCGACCACGGTGTCGTACCTGTCCATCGCCTTGCTCCGTTCGCGCTTGAGGATATGCGTCGACAGGATTGGACGCCCCGGCGACGCCCCCAGTCACGAAAACTTCGCTCGACCCAAAGATAGAATCGATTATGCTGGAAATATGAAAATATACGAAGCCAGCGCCGCCTTCGCGGCACTCGGCCAACCCACGCGGCTCGACGCGATCGAAGTTCTGGTCCCGGCGGGCCGGGCCGGCATGCCGGTGGGAGAGATCGCGCAGCGTCTCGGCACGCCGGCCTCCACCCTGTCGTTCCACCTCAAGGCGCTCGAGCAGGCGGGGCTCGTCGAGGTCCGCCGGGACGGGCGCAGCCTGATCCATGCCGCGAGCGCGCGCATGCTGCGCGACCTCGCGCAGTTCCTGCTGCGTGACCTGCCGCAGGATGGCGCGAACGCTGCGCCCGGCGCAGCGGGCGGCGCGCTGCGCGTGCTCTTCCTCTGTACCCGCAATTCCGCGCGCTCGATCCTCGCCGAAGCGATCCTGCGCGACCTAGGCCGCGGTCGCTTCGTCGTCTGCTCGGCCGGTACCGAGCCGGCCACCGACGGACCGATGCCCGAGATCGTCGCGCTGCTGCGCGCGCTTGGCCATGACGTGTCCGGTCTGCGCTCGAAGCATTGGTCGGAATTCTCGGGCGAAGCGGCGATCCCGGTCGACTTCGTCATCGCGCTCTGCGACGTCGTCGCCGGCCAGGCCTGCCCCGAATTCGAGGGCGTGCGCGCGAATGCAGCCTGGCCGCTCCCCGACCCGGCCAAGTTCTCCGGCTCGGTCGCGGAGCGCGCGACGCTGCTCAACGAACTCTACGCGGGGCTGCGCCGGCGGCTGGAGATCTTCGCCGCGCTGCCGCTCGTTTCGCTCGAACGCCTGGCGCTCGAGGCGCGCATCGGCGCGCTCGCGGACCCGCATGCGCTCGCCGCACCGGGCGGAGGCCGACGGTGAGGGTCGGCATCAATGGCGCGGGGCGGATCGGTCGGCTGGCGCTGCGCGCCGCTTTCGGCGGCGCCGCGCGCCCGGCCGAAGATCCGCGACGCTCAAACCGGCTGGATGTGGTCCATGTCAACGAGGTCTCGGGCGGCAGCGAGGCATGCGCGCATCTCCTGACATTCGACAGCGTCCAGGGCCCGTGGCGCGAAGCCGGCGCGGTCGCGGACGGACCGCATGCGCTGCTGGTAGCAGGGCGCCGGATAGGCTTTTCCGCCCATCCGCGCCCGGGCGACATTCCCTGGGGCGACCTCGGCGTCGACATGGTGCTGGACTGCAGCGGCCGCTTCCTGACGCCGGAGGCGCTGCATGGACATCTCGCGCGCGGCGCGAAGCGCGTCGTCGTCGCGGCGCCGGTCAAGGACGGCGCGGTGCTCAACGTCGTCGTCGGCGTGAACGACGGGCTCTACGATCCCGGACGGCACCGCATCGTGACCGCCGCGTCCTGCACGACCAACTGCCTCGCCCCTGTCGTCAAGGTCGTGCACGAGGCCTTCGGCATTCGCCACGGCCAGATCACGACCATCCATGCGCCGACCAACACCAACGTCGTCGTCGACGCGCCGCATCGCGACCTGCGGCGCGCGCGCAGCGCGATGCTCTCGCTCCAGCCCACCACCACCGGCAGCGCGACGGCAATCGGGCTGATCTATCCCGAACTCGCGGGCAAGCTCGACGGCCATGCCGTGCGCGCGCCAGTGCTCAACGCCAGCCTCACCGACTGCGTCTTCGAACTCGCGCGTCCGGTCACCGCGGTCGAGGCGAACGCGCGCTTCGCCGCGGCCGCCGGCGGCGCGCTGTCCGGCATCCTCGGGATCGAGACACGCGCGCTGGTCTCCTGCGACTATGCCGGCGACACCCGGAGCGCCGTGATCGACGCCGCCTCGACGCTCGCGACCGGCGGCACCATGCTCAAGGTCTATGCCTGGTACGACAACGAGATGGGCTACGCCTGCCGGATGGTCGATCTCGCCTGCATCCTCGAGCGCGCTGAGCCGTGACCGCCAGCGCGGGCACGCGCGACTATCTGGTCGTCACGGGAGCCTATGTCGGGTTCACGCTGAGCGACGGCGCGCTGCGCATGCTCGTGCTGCTGCATTTCGCCGCCGCGGGCATGTCCGCCCTGGCGATCGCGGCGCTGTTCGTGCTCTACGAGGCCGCGGGCATCTTCGCCAACCTCGCGGGCGGCTGGCTCGGCGCGCGGTTCGGCCTGCCGCGCCTGCTGGTCGGCGGCCTGACGCTGCAGATCGGCGGCCTGCTCGCGCTGTCGGCGCTGCCCGCGGAAATCGGGCCTGGCTGGTCGATCGCCTGGGTGGCCGCGGCGCAGGGACTGTGCGGCCTCGCGAAGGATCTCGCCAAGACGGCCGGCAAGACGGCGGTGGGCGCATCCGCGGGTTCGGCGCCAGGTCGACTGCTGCGCCTGGTCGCCTGGTTCACGGGCGCCAAGAACGCCGCCAAGGGAGCCGGCTTCTTCCTGGGCGCCGCCCTGCTCGAGGCGGTCGGCTTCGCCCCCGGGCTCTGGATCCTCGCCGCGATGCTGGCGCTGCCGCTTGCGCTGGCGTCGGTCGGCCTGCCGCCGCTGCTCGGCAAGTCGCGCGCGGCACGCAGCGTCAAGGCGCTGCTGTCGCGCGACGCCGCCGTGAACCGGCTGGCCGCCGCGCGGGTTTTCCTGTTCGCGGCGCGCGACGCGTGGTTCGTCATCGGCCTGCCGGTCCATCTGCAGACGGCCGGTTGGAGCATGGCGGCGATCGGCGCCTGGCTTGCCGCCTGGACGATCGGCTATGGCGCCGCGCAGGCGGCAGCCCCGGCTTTCGTGCCGCGCAGCGCCGGCGGGCTCGCGCGCGAAGTGCCGGCGGCGCGGCTGCTCGCGGCGGCGATCGCCGTCGTGCCGGCCGCCATGGCGGCTGCGCTCGCGGCGGGCGTCGCGGCCGATGGCGTGCTCGCTGTCGGGCTCGTGGTTTTCGGCTTCGCGCTCGCCGCCAATTCGGCCGTCCATTCCTATCTGATACTCGCCTATGCGGGGCGCGAGGCGGCGTCGGAGGATGTCGGATTCTACTACGCCGCCAATGCCGCCGGCAGGCTCGGCGGGATCGTTCTGTCGGGCGTACTGACCGCGCTGGGCGGCGTCGCCGCGTGTCTGTGGGGATCGGCGGCGCTGCTTGTCGTCTGCGCCGCGCTGACGCTGGGCCTGCCCGCCGCCAGGGTCGGGCGTGCAGGCGCATAGAGCCGCTTGCCCGCCGCGGCGCAGGCCGCGAGGATGGACGCCATGAAGCTCTCCGTCCTCGACCAGTCGCCGATCCGCGCCGGCGGTACGCCGACCGACGCCATCCGCGAGACCATCGACCTCGCCAGGCATTGCGACGCGCTCGGCTATCATCGCTACTGGGTCGCCGAACACCATGCCTCGGACGGGCTGGCCGGGACCGCACCCGAGATCCTGATCACGCGCATCGCCGCCGAGACCCGCCATCTGCGCGTCGGCTCGGGCGGGGTGATGCTTTCGCATTATTCGGCGCTGAAGGTCGCCGAGCAATTCCGGGTGCTCGAAGCGCTCTATCCGGGTCGCATCGATCTCGGTCTCGGGCGCGCACCGGGATCGGACGGCCGCACGGCGATGGCGCTGCAGACCGGCCCCTATGCCCATGGCATCGAGCAGTTTCCCCACCGCGTCGCCGATCTGATCGACTGGCTTTCGGGCAGCCTGCCCCTCGACCATCCCTTCGCGGCGGTCAAGGCGCAGCCTGCGGGACCGACCATGCCCGAGCTCTGGGTGCTCGGCTCCTCCGGCGAGAGCGCGCGCTTCGCGGCGCATTTCGGCCTGGCCTTCAGCCATGCGCATTTCATCACGGCGCAGGGCGGGCTAGAGGCGATGGAGTTCTACCGCGCCCATTTCCGGCCCTCCGCGCATCTGCGGGCGCCGGCGGGATCGATCGGCGTCTTCGCGCTCGTGGCCGACACCGAGGCCGAGGCCCAGCGTCTGGCGAGCTCGCGCGATCTCTGGCGCCTGCGGCTGGAGCGCGGCGAACTCGGCCCCATCCCGAGCGTCGAGGACGCGCTTGCCTATCCCTATACCGACACCGAGCGCGCGATCGTCGCGCGCAACCGCCGTCGCCAGATCGTCGGCGCGCCGGAGCAGGTCCGCGCCAGGCTTGCCGAACTGCTCGCCGCCTATGGCGTCGACGAGGCGGTGGTCGTGTCGATCTGCCACGACGCCCGGGCGCGCCGTCGCTCCTACGAGCTGCTTGCCGAGGCCTGCGCACTGGCGCCCCGGCGCGAAGCCGCCTGAGCCGTCAGCCGCGCGCGAAACGGTAGCCGCGGCCCGGCGCCGCCGCGAGAAGCTCGCGCGTGTAGGCGTGCGCGGGGGCGCCGAAGATGCGGGTCGTCGGTCCCTCCTCCACCACGCGACCGCGATGCATGACCGCGACCCGGTCGCACACCTGCGCCGCGACGCGCAGGTCGTGGGTGATGAAGAGCATAGCCAGATCGAGCCGCCTGCGGATCTGGTCCAACAGGTCGAGCACCTGGGCCTGGACCGAGACGTCGAGCGCCGAGACGGCCTCGTCGGCGATCAGCAGCTCGGGCTCCATGGCGAGCGCGCGCGCGATGCAGATGCGCTGGCGCTGGCCGCCCGAGAATTCGTGCGGATAGCGGTCGAGCGCGGCGGGGTCGAGCTTCACCGTCTCCATGAGCGCGCGCGCGCGCGCCTGCGCCTCCGCGCGCGAGACGCCGTAGTTCATGGGCCCTTCGACGATCGAGGCGCCGATGCTGCGCCGGGGGTTGAGGGACCGGTACGGGTCCTGGAACACGATCTGGACGCGCCGCCGGTGGGGGCGCAGGCGGAAGCGGCCCAGGCGGCCGATCTCGTCGTCGTCGAGATGGATCGTGCCCGCGGTGGGGTCGATCAGCCGCGCGATACAGCGGGCGACGGTCGACTTTCCCGATCCAGATTCGCCGACGATGCCGAGCGTCTCGCCGCGGCGCACGGCCAGCGTGACGTCCGCGGCGGCCTCGACGACGCGAACCGGCTGCAGGAAACCGCCGCTGCGATAGACCTTGCCGAGACCCTTCGTGCGCAGCACCGGCGGGGCGTCGCGGGGCGCGTCGCGCTGGCGCGGCTCCATCGCGGGCACGGCAGCGACCAGCATGCGCGTGTAGGCGTGCTGCGGATCGCCGAGGATGCGGTCGGCGGGGCCGACCTCCACCAGGCGACCATGCTGCAGCACCGCCACGCGATCGGCGATCTCGGCGACGACGCCGAAATCATGGGTGATGAAGAGCACGCCGGTGCCGCGCTGGCGCTGCAGGTCGCGGATCAGCGCCAGGATCTGCGCCTGGGTCGTGACGTCGAGCGCGGTGGTCGGCTCGTCGGCGATCAGCAGCGCCGGCTCGAGGATCAGCGCCATGGCGATCATGATCCGCTGGCGCTGTCCCCCGGAGAGCTGGTGGGGATAGGCGTCGATCATGCGCTCCGGATCCGGCAGCCGCACCTGGGCCATGATCTCGAGGATCTTCGCCCGCCGGCGCGCCTGATCGAGATCGGTATGCTCGCGCAGCACCTCCTCGATCTGGCGACCGCAGGTCATGACGGGATTGAGCGCCGTCATCGGCTCCTGGAAGATCATCGACATGCGCGTGCAGCGCAGGGCCCGCAGCCGCTCGGCGGACGCGGCGGTCAGATCCTCGCCCTGGAGCCGGATCGCGCCGCCCTGAACGGTCAGCGCGCGCGGCAGCAGGCCCAGCACGCCATGGGCGATCACCGACTTCCCGGAACCGGATTCGCCGACCAGGCAGACGATCTCGCCCGCGCCGACGGTCAGGTCCACGCCGTCGACCGCGCGCGCACGGTCGGCGCCGGCGGGCAATCCGACGGCGAGCCCGGCGATCTCGAGGACGGGACCCGGGGCAGCGGACACGGGACTACACGCGCTTGCTCATGCGCGGATCGAGCGTGTCGCGCAGCCCGTCGCCGAGGACGTTCACCGCCAGCACGGTCGCCGCGAGGAAGATGCCGGGAAACAGGATGTTGTGCGGCGCGACGCGGAACAGCGTGCGGCCCTCGGCCATGATGTTGCCCCAGCTCGGGGTCTGCGGCGGGATGCCGATACCGAGGAAGGACAGGATCGCCTCGACCAGCATCGCCGAAGCGCAGATATAGGTGCCCTGCACGATGAGCGGCGCGATCGTGTTCGGCAGCACGTGGCGGATAAGGATGAGGGGCGTCGGCGTGCCGACCGAGATCGCGGCCTCGACATAGGGTTCCTCGCGGATCGTCAGCACGACCGAGCGCACGAGACGCACGACCCGCGGGATCTCCGGCACGACGATGGCGAGGATGACGGCGAAGACGATGCCGCCCCACAGCCCCGAACGCCATGCCGCCACCAGCCCGATCGCGAGCAGGATGCCGGGGATCGCCATCAGCCCGTCCATCAGTCGCATCACCACCGCGTCGAGCCAGCGGAAATAGCCGGCGACGAGGCCGATCGCCAGACCGATCGTGATCGAGATGGCCGCGACCGCGAGCCCGACCAGCAGCGAGACGCGCGCGCCGTAGACCACCCGGCTGTAGACGTCGCGGCCCAGGCTGTCGGTTCCCATCAGCGGCACCATCGCGACCCGCGCACCGCTGGCGTCGCGGGTCATGCACTCGACCCCGGGGGCGCGGTTGCGGCAGCCCGGATCGATGCGCACGGGGTCGACCGTGCCGAGCAGCGGCGCCGCCAGCGCGACGAACAGCATCGCGAGCATGACCAAAGCGCCGAAGATCACGCCCTTGCTGCGGACCGCGCGCCCCAGGGCGCCTCTGCGCGCCGCGCTCAATAGCGGATCCTCGGGTCGAAGAGCGTATAGGCGAGGTCGATCGCGAGATTGACCAGCACGTAGGCGACCGAGAACACCAGTATCACCGCCTGGATGATGGGGAAGTCGCGCGCCAGCACCGCGTCGACCACCAGACGGCCCAGCCCCGGGATGTTGTAGACGCTTTCGGTCACGATCGCGCCGCCGATCAGCAGCGCGATCCCGATGCCGATGACGGTCACGATCGGCACCGCCGCGTTGCGCAGCGCGTGACGGCGCAGGACCTTCGCGTCGGTCAGGCCCTTCGCCCGCGCGGTGCGGATATAGTCCTCGCCGAGCACCTCCAGCACCGAGGCGCGGGTGATGCGCGCGATCAGCGCGATGTAGATCACGCTCAGCGTGACGCTCGGCAGGATCATGCGCTCGAGGAAGGGGCCGAAGCCCTGGGACAGCCGACGATAGCCCTGGACCGGCAGCCATCCGAGTTCGAGCGCGAAGACCTGGATCAGAAGGTAGCCGACCACGAAGACGGGCACCGAGAAGCCGAGCACGGAGAACGCCATCGTGGCGCGGTCGACCCAGGTATCGTGCCTGTAGGCCGCGAGCACGCCCAGCGGGATCGCGATCGCGACCGCCAGCACGATCGTGCAGAGCGAGAGCATCAGCGTCGGCTCGAGCCGCTCGAGGATCAGTTCGGCCACGGTCTTCTTGTAGAAGAACGACTCGCCGAGATCCCCTTGCAGGACATGCCCGAGCCAGACGAAGAACTGCGTCGCCAGCGGGCGGTCGAGGCCGAGCTTCGTCCGGATCTCGCCGATCTGCGCGGCATTGGCGTTCTCGCCCGCGATCACGGCCGCCGGATCGCCCGGCGTCAGACGCAGCAGCAGGAACACGAACACCGCGACGATCGCCAGGACCGGGATCGTCGACAGGAGTCTGCGGGCGACGAAGGCGAGCATGACCGGCCCATGATCGGCCGGCCGCGTCGCGCGCTCGCGTGGCGCGCGACGCGGCGCGGCTGCGTCAGTTACCCTTCTTGGTGACGTTCCAGAACACAGGAGCCGGAGCGGTCGGGATCCCCTCGATCACGCCCTTGCGGATCGCCGCCGGCTGGTACCACTGGCCGAGCGGGATATGGGTCATGATCTCGAAGGCCCGGACCTGGACCTGCTCGGCGATCGCCTTCTGGCGCGCCGGATCCGTCTCGCGGGCGAAGTCGTCGCGCAGCTTCTCCATCTGCGGATCGCAGGGCCAGCCCCAGTTGGCGGTGTCGCAGCTGGCGTTGAGGAACCCGGTCATCACCGGATTGAGGATGTCGGCCGCGACCCAGGAGGTCATCGCCGCGTTCCAGCCGCCGGCGGCGGGCGGATCGCGCTTGACGCGCCGCGCGACCAGCGTCTGCCAGTCCATCGACTGCATGTCGACGTTGAAGCCCGCGCGCGTCATCAGGTCCTTGGCGACCGGCGCGAGATTGGTCAGCACGACCAGGTCCGTGGACTGCATCAGCACCACCGGTCGGCCGTCATAGCCGCCCTCGCGCAGCAGGGCGCGCGCGCGCTCGAAATTGGACTCCAGATAGCCTTCTGTGCCGCGCTGGCTCTCCAGCGGCGTGCCGCAGATGAACAGCGCCTTGCAGACCCTGTAGTAGGTCGCGTCGCCGATCGTCGCCTTGAGGAAATCCTCCTGGTTGAAGGCCACGGCGACAGCCTGCCGGATCTTGGGGTTGTCGAAGGGCGGCTGCGTCGCGTTGAAACGGAAGACATACTGGTTGCCGAGCGGATTCCAGTCGACCAGGGCGACGTTGCGGTCGCGGCGCAGCACCGGCAGCAGGTCGTGGGGCGGCGCCTCGATGTAGTCGATCTCGCCCGCCATCAGGGCGTTGACCGCCGTCTGGTGGTCCGGGATCGCGCGCCATTCGACCCGGTTGACCTTCACGACCTTGCCGCCGGCAAGCCCGCTCGCGGGCTCGGCGCGGGGACGGTAGCGATCGAACTTCACGTAGACCGTCTTGTCGCCAGGCTTCCATTCGTCGCGGCGGAACACGAAGGGCCCCGACCCGGTGAAGTCCGAGATCTGCTCCATCGGGTTGGTGTCGGCCACCCGCTTGGGCATGATGAAGGGCACGTTCGAGGACGGCTTGCCGAGCGACTGGGTGACCAGGCCATAGGGTTCCTTGAGCACCAGCTTGAAGGTCCGCGCGTCGACTTCCTGCCATTCCTTGACGAAGCCGGAGAGCTTCTGGCCCATCGAATCGCGCGCCGACCAGCGCTTGATCGAGGCGACGGCGTCCGCCGAGGTGACCGGCGCGCCGTCGTGCCAGAGCAGGCCTTCGCGCAGCGTGAAGGTGTAGGTCAGCTTGTCCGCGCTCGCCTCGGGCAGGCGCTCGAGCATCTGCGGCCGCACCTCCAGCTTCTCGTCGACCGCCAGCAGCGTGTCGTAGATCATGTAGCCGTGGTTGCGGACGATGTAGGCCGTGGTCCAGATCGGATCGAGGATGCGCAGATCCGAATGCATCACG
>JBIKXN010000497.1:0-2959 GCA_044355765.1 Alphaproteobacteria bacterium | reverse complement strand
CCAGAGCGCCTGCTTCATGACCAACAACGTCCCGCCGGGCATGTCGCTGCGCAGCCAGGTCGAGGGCGAGAAGGACGGCTATCCGGTGCGCGCGGGCAAGTTCCATCTCGTCGCCAACGTCGCCGAGCTCGACGTCGCGGTGGCCGACACGAAAGGCGCGTGCGACGTCCTGGTCGTCGACAGCCTGGAGGGCATCGCCGATGCCGCCGGCGCGCCGATGAACAATGCGCAGGTGATGCGCCTGCTGCGCGCCGGCTTTCCGGGCCCGATCCTGGCCGGCAACCGCTACCAGGTCGAGCAGGGCGCCTGGGCTGCGGTCGTCAAGACCGGTCAGGAGCAGGGCGACACGTCCGCCGAGATGCTGCTGCGCGCGATGCGCGGCGAGCCGGTCTCGTCCATCGCGGTCACGCGCAATGTCCGCGGTCAGCGCGTGATCAACGTCACGGCGATCGAGGCCGCGGGCGTCGAGATCAGGCCCCAGGTCCTGCGAGGGGCGACGCTGGTACGCGAGCGGAACTGAACCGTCGGCGGGTACGCGGCACCCGGCATGCGCCTTCGGCTCGGTGGCATCCGCGGCAGGTTGCTGTCGCTCGCCGCGCTCAACGCGGCGGCGCTGGTCGTCGTCGGCGCGATCGTGGTCTTCGGGCTCGGCCGCATCGAGGACCTGACGCGCACGATGGCGCGCGATCAGCTTTCGCGCGTCGTCGCAAACGCCGCCCTGGAGCGCTCGCTGGCCGGACTGAACGCGCGCATCACGCTGCTCGCGCGCACCTGCCGGGACGAGACGGGGGACACCGACTGGCCCGATTTTCTGGCCGCCTTCGAAGAGGTCGCGCGGCGCGATGTCGATCGCGGCGTGGCCGCGGAGATCGCGCGGCTGGCGCCGACCACCGCGGCGCTGATGGAATCCTGCCAGCGCATTCGCGGCGTTCTCGCCCGCCTGCGCAGCCTCGACGACCAGCTCTTCGCCGATCTGGCCGCGCTGGACACGCTCACGGCCCGGGCCATCATCGACCATACGCTCGCCCGCCGCGAACTCGGCCATCTCGACCAGATCATTCTGCTGATCTCCGGGTTCCGCGAGACCGCGCTGCTCGCCGGCAAGCGGATCGCGTCGCATGTCGGCAGCGGCGGCGAGGCCGACCGGCGCGAAGCCCAGGACATGCTCGAGGATCTCGAGATCCGGCTGCAGACCTTCGTCCCGGCGTCGCCCGAGATGACATCGCTCCGCAACCGGCTGCTGGCCGTCGCCCGCCTGACGCGCGTGCAGGCCGAGGACCTGTTCCTGGCGCTCGCGCGCTTCGATACCGCGCTCACCAGCGCGCTCGCGGGCCGCGACCGGATAACGCTGATGACCGAGCGGCTCGACGAGCTGGCCGCCAGCCGGGCGCGGATGCTGGATGCGGATCTGCGGGCGGCGATAGACGAGGCCATGCTCGGGCTGGCGATCGCCTCGGCCGCGATCCTCCTGCTGACCCTCGTGCTGACCACCTGGATCATCCGCTCGGCCATCCAGCGACCGCTGGCCGCGACGCTGCGGCAGGTCGAAGCGATCCGCCGGGGCGAGCAGGCGCCCGACCCGGCGAACGACAGCGCCGACGAATGGGCCCAGATCCAGGCCGCGCTGGCGCGGATGAGCGCCGAACTCGCGCAGGCCCTGCATTCCGCCCAGAGCGCGTCAGCGGCGAAGAGCCAGTTCCTCGCCGTCATGTCCCACGAGCTGCGCACGCCGCTGAACGGGATCATGGGGCTGGCCGAGACGCTCGCGAGCGGCGAAAGCGAAGCGGCGCGCCACCGCGAGTACGCGCGCATCATCGTGCATTCCGGCGAGGGGCTGCTCAGGATCCTCAACGACATCCTCGACCTCTCCAAGGTCGAGGCCGGACGGTTCGCGCTCGAACCGGATCGCTTCCGCCCCGCCCGCCTCATCGCGGAGGTCCGCGCCCTGTTCGGCGACATCGCCGGCGAGCGCGGCCTGACGCTCGACGGTCGCTGGCTCGGCCCCGACGCAACCTATGTCGCCGACTCGGGGCGCATCCGGCAGATGCTGTCCAATCTGGTCAGCAACGCGATCAAGTTCACTCCCTCGGGCGGGATCCGGATCGAGGGGCGCGTGGTCGCGACGACCGACGACGGCCGGGCGGAACTCGAGTTCCGGGTCGTGGACACCGGTCCAGGGATGACCCGGGAGGAGATCGCCCAGCTGTTCCAGCCATTCGCGCGCCTCGACAACCCCGCCTCGCGGCAGATCCAGGGCACCGGGCTCGGCCTGTCGATCGTACTGATGCTCGCGCGCCAGATGGGCGGCGACGCAGGGGTCGAGAGCGCGCCCGGCGAGGGATCGAGCTTCTGGTTCTCCCTGCGGGCGCGCAGGCTCCCCGCGGAAATCCGAGACGATGCGCTGTCGGCCACGGCGGCGGCGCATCCCGCGCCGCGCCCCGCGCTCGGCGGACATGTGCTCGTCGCCGAGGACGTGCCCGCCAACCGGCTGGTGATCGAGGCGTTCCTGCGCAGGCTCGCAATGAGCTTCGAGAGCGTCGGGACCGGGCGCGCCGCCGTGGAGCGCGCGACCGGCGCCGGCCCCGCGCCCACGATCGTCCTCATGGATTGCAGCATGCCCGAACTCGACGGCTTCGAAGCGACCCGGGAGATCCGGCGCCACGAAAGGCTGACCGGCCGCCGCCCAATACCGATCGTGGCCATGACCGCGCATGCCTTCGCCGAGGATCGCGCGCGCTGCGCCGCGGCGGGCATGGACGATTTCCTGGCCAAGCCGCTGAAATTCGACGTCGTCGCGGCGATGCTGGCGCGGCATTGCCCCCCAGGCGCGACCGCGACGGCGGCGGCGGGCACTGGCACGACACCGACTTGAAAACGGCGACGCGGGCGACATTTCGGGGCTAAATCGACGCTTCCCGCGGCTCGAACACCGGTCGGAGTCCCATGCCCTACGCCTCGT
>JBIKXN010000496.1:0-2963 GCA_044355765.1 Alphaproteobacteria bacterium | reverse complement strand
GCGCGGCATGATGCTGCCCTCGGTCGGCGTACCGGGACCGAACAACGTGGTCTGCGCGATCGATACCTCGGGCTCGATCGAAAGGCCGCTCGCGGCACGCTTCCTCGCCGAGGTCCATGCGCTGCGCTGCAACGCCCGGTGCCGTCTGCATGTCCTGCAATGCGATGACGCGATCACGGATCGCCGCGTCTACGAATCCTGGGAGCAACCGCCGCCCGCCGCCATGCCCGAGACCTTCAAGGGACGCGGCGGCACCGATTTTCGTCCTGTCTTCGATCTTGTCGCGACGGACATCTCGCGCCCGGAGGGGTGGCCCGACCTGCTCGCCTATCTGACCGATGGCCAAGGGAGTTTTCCGGAGCGCGCACCGCCCTATCCCGTGGTGTGGCTGCTTCCCGAAGGCAGCCGCGTCGTCCCGCCTTTCGGCGCGCGGATCGAGATTCCGGCCGCTTGAAACGATGCCACAAAAAACGCCGCCAGATCGATGACCTGGCGGCGAGTTGAACAGGGAGGCTTCACGTCTGGGAGACGTGGGATCCGAAGACCCCGAGAGGCGGCGCGACGCGCCGCTTCAACGCGATGAATCTAAACCCTCGCGCCATCCGCGCTTCCGCATATTCGGCAGACGAGCCATGCCTGCGACTCATGTCTGGAAGCGGCGCCTCGCGCGTTCCTAGAATTGGGTCTCGCCCACCTTCTTGACCAGGAAGTCGCGGAAGACCGAGATGCGCTTCGAATTGCGCATCTCCTCGGGATAGACGAAATAGGCCTCGAAATTCGGGCCCTCCAGCGCCGGCAGGACCTGGACGATGCGGTCCGATTGCTGCGCCATGTAGTCGGGGAACGCGGCCAGCCCGACGCCGTTCTCCACCGCACGGAGGATGCCGTAGACGTTGTTGAGCCGCAGCACCGGCTCGCGCCGCTTGCCTTCGGGCGCCCCGGCCTCGAGCAGCCAGTTGATGCCGGGGAAGGGCGGATGCCTGTCCTCGCCGTAGACGACGATGCGGTGGCGGTCGAGATCGGCGGCCGTCTTCGGCGTGCCGTGCTTTTCCAGGTATTCCGGGCTGGCGAAGACGTGGATATGCACGGTCAGCAGATGGCGCTGGACCAGATCCGGCTGCTTGGAGGCGTGCATGCGGATCGCGCAATCCGCCTCGCGCATCGACAGGTCCAGTTCCTCGTCGTCGACCAGAAGTTCGAGCTTTATGTCCGGGTAGCGTTCGACGAACTCGCGGATGCGCGGCGCCAGCCATACCGAGCCGAAGGCGACGGTGGTCGTGACGCGCAGCAGACCGGCCGGCTTCTCTCGGCTTTCGGCCAGGCGCGCTTCGGCGCTCGATAGCTTCGCGAACACGTCGCGCACGGTCTGGAACAGGACCTCGCCCTGCTCGGTCAGGATCAGGCCGCGGGCGTGGCGGTGGAACAGCGGCGTGCGCAGCGACTCCTCGAGCGCGCTGATCTGGCGGCTGACCGCCGACTGCGACAGGTTCAGCGTCTCGCCGGCATGCGTGAAGCTGCCCGCTTCGGCGACCGCGTGGAAGATGCGCAGCTTGTCCCAGTCCATGCGCGTGGTTCCCGTCGGTCCCGTCACTCGGCCGCGTGCGCGACGTCGCGATGGGCGAGGAAGCGCTCGGCCTCGAGCGCGGCCATGCAGCCCATGCCGGCGGCGGTCACGGCCTGGCGAAAGACCTTGTCCTTGACGTCGCCGGCCGCGAACACGCCGGGGATGTTGGTCGCGGTCGAGTCCGGCCGCGTCACCAGATAGCCCTCGGCGTCCATGTCGAGCTTGCCGCGGAAGAGTTCGGTCGCCGGCGTATGGCCGATCGCGACGAACAAGCCGTCGATGTCGATGCGTCGGGCGGCGCCGCTGCGCAGATTGCGCACCGCGATGCCGGCGACCGCTTCGGGCTGTCCCGCGCCGAGCACGTCCTCGATCACGCTGTCCCAGACCATCTCGATCTTGGGATGGGCGAGCACGCGCGACTGGTTGGTCTTGTCGGCGCGCAGCGTGTCGCGGCGATGCACGAGATAGACCTTGCTGGCGTGGTTGGTCAGGTAGAGCGCCTCCTCGGCCGCGGTGTTGCCGCCGCCGACGACCGCGACGGTCTTGCCGCGGAAGAAGAACCCGTCGCAGGTGGCGCAGGCCGACACGCCGAAGCCGCGCAGCCGCGTCTCGCCAGGCAGGCCGAGCCATCGCGCCTGGGCGCCGGTGCAGACGATCAGCGTCTCGGCGAGATAGATGTCGCCCGAATCGCCGTGCAGCACGAAGGGGCTGCGGCCGAACTCGACGCCGACGATCATGTCCTCGACCAGCGTGGTGCCGACATGGGTCGACTGGGCGGCCATCTGGTCCATCAGCCAAGGGCCTTGCACGGCGGTGGCGAAGCCCGGGAAGTTCTCGACGTCGGTGGTGATCGACAGCTGGCCGCCAGGCTGCATGCCGCGGATCAGCAGCGGCGCAAGATTGGCGCGCGCGGCGTATATCGCCGCAGTGTAGCCGGCGGGACCCGACCCCAGGATGACGACCTTGCTCGCGTGTGTCTGGGGCATCTCCGATCCATTTCTCGCTGTCGCCTTCCGAGGCCGCAGGAAGCTAAGGAGCGGGCCGCGCCGCGGCAAGTATCGCGGGCGGCATTTCACCTCCCGAAACGCCCGGCGGCGAATGTTTCATTTTGTTTCGGCGTCCGCCGCGGCGGGCCAGCCGAAACGGCGCCTGATTTCGGCGGCGACGCGCACCGCGTCGTCCGGCGGCGCGTAGGTCCAGGATTCCAGCGGCGCGTCGTCGGCAGGGAAGCGGCGCAGCAATCCCTCGGCGGTCAGCAGGTCGACGAATCTCTGCAGCCGCCGCGAGCGCCCGGCGAGCGGGATCCAGTAGACCGGCTTGCCGGTGGCGAGCGCCTCCGACAACATCGTCGCCGAATCCTGGGTGACCGCGATCGCGTCGGCGAGCGCCAGCATGCCCA
>JBIKXN010000495.1:0-2965 GCA_044355765.1 Alphaproteobacteria bacterium | reverse complement strand
GCGCCGCGCTCGCCTCATCCCGGACCGTGAACCGCCATGTCCCTGCCCGCCCCGATCCCGCTGCGCCAGCGCCTGGAAACCCAGGTCCGGAACGCCTTCGCCGCCTGCGGCCTCGATCCTGCCTACGGGTCGGTCGACGTGTCGCGGCGGCCGGAACTTTCGCAGTTCCAGGCCAACGGCGCGATGGCGGCGGCGAAGACGGCGCGCCGCAATCCGCGCGAGATCGCCGCAGCCGTCGTCGCCGCGCTCGAGGGCGCGCCCGCGATCGCCCGGATCAGCGTCGAGGGCCCGGGCTTCATCAACCTGTCGGTCGCGGATGCCGCGCTTGCCGAGGCGACCGCCGACATCGTCGCCGACCCGCGCCTCGGCGCCACCGCCGCCGCGCCCGCGCGGCGCGTGCTGATCGATTTCGGCGGCCCCAACGTCGCCAAGGCGATGCATGTCGGCCATCTGCGCTCGTCGATCATCGGCGACACGCTGCAGCGCGTCTTCCGCTTCGTGGGCCACGAGGTGGTCAGCGACATCCATCTGGGCGACTGGGGCCTTCCCATGGGCATGCTGATCGCGGAAATGGAGCGCGAGCGGCCCGACCTGCCCTATTTCGCGCCGGGCTCGCATGGTCCGTTTCCGGCGCAGTCGCCGGTGACGATCGATGACCTGGAGCGCTGCTATCCCGTGGCGGCACAGCGCGCCAAGGACGACCCCGCCTTCCGCGAGGCGGCGCGGCGCGCCACGGCCGAACTCCAGTCCGGCCGTCCCGGCTATCGCGCGCTGTGGGAGCATTTCATCGCCGTCTCCGCGGCCACGCTGCGCGGCGAGTTCGCGCGGCTCAACGTCGCCTTCGATCTCTGGGACGGAGAAAGCACGGTCAACGACCGCATCGCGCCGATGGTCGCCCGCCTGCGCGTCGACGGCCTGGTCGAGATCTCGGAGGGCGCGGAGGTGGTGCGCGTCGCCCGCCCGGACGACCAGAAGGAGATCCCGCCGCTGATCCTGGTGAAGTCCGACGGCGCCGCGATGTACGGGACGACCGATCTCGCCACCATCGAGGCGCGCGCCGAGGCGCGCTTCGATCTCGCGCTCTACGTCGTCGACCAGCGCCAGCATCTGCATTTCGAGCAGGTCTTCCGCGCCGCTGCGCGCGCCGGGATGATCGATGCCGGGCCAGCGCTCGAACATGTCGGCTTCGGTACGGTCAACGGTCCGGACGGCAAGCCGTTCAAGACCCGCGCCGGCGGCGTGATGAAGCTGGGCGACCTGATCACGATGGCGACCGACGAGGCGCTGCAGCGTCTGGCCGAGGCCGGCCTCGCCGCCGAGGCGAGCCTGGAGGAGAAGGCCGAGATCGCGCGCGTCGTCGGCGTCGCGGCGCTGCGCTTCGCCGACCTGGTCAACCATCGCCTGTCCGACTATGTGTTCAACCTCGAGCGCTTCACGCGGTTCGAAGGCAAGACGGGCCCGTATCTGATCTATACGGCGGTGCGCGCGAGGTCCCTGCTGGACAAGGCGGCCGAGCGCGGGTTTTCGGCGTCGGGGCTGTTGGCGCCCGGCACCGACGCCGAAAGGCGGCTGATGCTGGCGCTCAACGGCTTCGCCGACGCCGTCGCCGGCACGATCGACAAGCGCGCGCCCAATCTGCTGTGCGAATGGGCGTTCCTGCTGGCGCAGGAGTTCAACAGCTTCTACCAGGCCTGCCACATCCTGTCCGAGACCGACGCGGCGCTGCGCGGCGCGCGGCTCGGCCTTGTCGGCGCCACCCTCGCCGCCCTCGACCGCGTCTTCGGCCTGATCGGCGTCGAGCGACCGCCCCGCATGTGACGGCGCGCCGGTGCCGGCCTCAGGGCCAGGTCGCGACGAGGTCCTGGTGACCGACGACGAGCGACAGGCGGCCGGCGGCCAGATCGACGGCGCGACGGGCCGACCACGCGGCGATCGCCTCCGCCTCGTCCGCCGCGGCCGCAAGGGCCGCCGCGGCGATTCCCCCTTGCATGGCCGCGAGCATCGCCGCATCGGCGGGACCGATGCGCCAGTCGCTGGGGGATAGCGCGACGGCGGCGCCACGCGCGCGCAGCGCATCGGCCAGCCCGGCCGCGGCTTCGGGACCGAGCGCGCGACCGAAGCCCTTGTCGCGCGTCATGTCGCGATGGAAGGCGCGCGCCACCGCCGCGTCCGCCGGATCGGCCGGCGACCACTCCATCCTGCCGTCATAGGTGAGCACCGCCAGCAGCGGCATCCGCCGCGCCGCGAGCAACGCGGCGAGACGCTCGATCCAGGCGGCAGAAACCAGGTCGATCAGCGCCGCGCATGTCGCCGCGGCGGCGCCGTCCAGCGCCGCGTCCAGCGCGGCGGCGAGATCGCAGCGCAGGAACCCGACCGACGCGTCGCCGACGAAGCGCGCGCGCGCGACCGCGATCAGATCCTGGTCGGCGTCGACATGGCGCCAGGCGAAGCCGCGCCCGTCGCGCGCCGCCAGCGCGCGCAACCGGCCGATATTCGAACCGGCGCCGGCGCCGAGATCGACGACCATGCCGCCGCGGGGCACGGCGGCGAGGAACCGGGCCGCGAGCGCGTCGTCGCGCGCCGCCACGTCGAAGGGTTCGCGCAGCGCGAGCCAGTCGGCGGAAAAGCCGCTCATGGCGCGGCCAGCGCGTCGACTGCGGCGGCGAAGCGTCGCGCCTGCGCCGGCCAGTCCGGCAGGGCGCGCGCATGCAGCCGGGCGCCAGCCGCGAGCCGGCGGCGCGCGTCGTCGTGCAGCATCAGCCGACGCAGCGCGCCGGCGAGGCCGGATGGATCGCCCGGCCGCACCAGCACGCCCGCGCGGCGCGGAACCGTCAGCGGCACGGCGCCGGCGCGCGCGCCCACCACCGGCACCCCGGCGGCGATCGCCTCGGCGAAGGCCATGCCGTATCCTTCGTGGAAGGACGGCAGCACGAAGATGTCCGCCCGACGATAGGCCGCCGCGACG
>JBIKXN010000494.1:0-2967 GCA_044355765.1 Alphaproteobacteria bacterium | reverse complement strand
ATCGAAACCATCGAGCTCCGAGAGCAGTTGGTTGAGCGTCTGTTCCTTCTCGTCGAGACCGCCGAAGCCACCGGCGACGCCGCGCGCCCGGCCCAGCGCGTCGAGTTCGTCTATGAACACGATCGCCGGCGCACGGCGCCGCGCCTGCTCGAACAGATCGCGGACACGCGCGGCGCCGACGCCGACGAACATCTCGACGAATTCGGAGCCGTTGATCGAAAAGAACGGAACGCCCGCCTCGCCGGCGAGCGCGCGGGCGAGCAGCGTCTTGCCGGTGCCGGGCGGCCCGACCAGGAGAATGCCGCGCGGGATGCGCGCGCCGAGGCGGCCATAGCGCACCGGATCCTTCAGGAAGGCGACGATCTCGGCCAGTTCCTCCTTGGCCTCGTCGACGCCGGCGACGTCGGCGAAGGTGACTTGCGTATCGGTCTCGAGATAGACGCGCGCACGGCTCTTGCCGATCGCCATCAGGCCGCCGGCGCGATCGCCCAGCCGCGGCAGCAGCAGCATCCATAAGCCGAAGACGACCGCGATCGGCGCGATCCACGACAGCAGGTCGGTCAGGAGCGAACCGTCGCTGCCGCCTTCGTAGCGGACGCCGTGGCGACCGAGCTCGGCGGCGATGTCCGGGTCGACGCGCGCGGTGATGAACCGGGTATGGCCCTCCGCATCGGGCGCCTTGAGCGTGCCCTGGAGGTAGTTGCGCGAGATCGTAACCTCGGCGATGCGGCCCTCGCGCAAGCCTGCCTCGAACTCGCTGTAGGCGATGCGCCTGACCTGCCAGCCCTCGGCGAGGATCGCCTGCACGAGCAGGACCGCGGCGAAGGCTGCGACGACGAACCAGATCCGCGACTTGATCGGAGGCATCGTCCTGGGCCTTCTCCTTGGCGGTTCACTCGAGCGCGAAGCTGCGTCCCTTCTGGGTCTGCCCGAACGCGGTCATCAGGGGCGGAACGAGTCGCATGAGCATCTGCGTCCGGTCGCTCTCCGCATCGTCGTACCGGACATTGCCCTGCCACATGCGTTTTCCGGTCGTGCGGTCGTCGATCGACGCATTCAACACGTAGCGGAGAAGCGGGGTCTTGCCGCGCGGCACGTTGTCGCTGCCGCGTTGGATCCGGCGTTCCGGGATCGGGGACGTGCCGCGGTCGCCCGGAACGACGTCGTCGCTGCCGGTCGGAGCAGGCGTTCCCGGCGCGCGCACAGGGCCGCTCAGGGGGCGCACTTCGCTGTCGAAGCTCAGCCTGAGAGGCGTGGAGGCGTCGCCGAGCGCATAGCCGCCACGCAGCAGCGCCTCGCGGAGCGCCGCGGCGATCCGCAGGTTCTCGTCCCGGTCGTCAAGAGGCGACACTTCGATCATCGCACGCTGCGGCAGCGGATGGAAGGCGCGGCCCGTGACGCGGCCGGGCTTCGAATCCTGGGCCAAGGCAAGCGCGCTCGGCAGCGCCGACGCGACGGCGAGGAAGGGCGCGGCGATGAGCAGGTTGCGGCGTTGGATCAAGGCTGGCTCCGCGACGGCTTGTGCGGCCTTGCCGCAAGAACGGGAGCCCCGATCAAACACCAAATTCCAGCGCGCCGGAAGCATGGTCGCGAGGATGGCGGGTCCGAAGAGGCAAGTCCGATCTCGCATCCCGCCGCGTCCGGGATATCATCGGGGCGGCATCCTCTCGGGAGGGAAGGCAATGGACGGGATCGAAAAGGGAGGTGGCGCGCCGCTCGCGGCCGCCGACGTCGCCGCATACAGGCGCGACGGTTATTGCATCCTGCGCGGCGCGATCGGCGAGCGTCTGGTCGGCGCTTGCGCCGCCGACATCGCCGGGCTCGCCAGCGGGCGCATCCCCGCACGGTCGACCGAGATCGCCTTCGAGGCGGGCGTCGATCCGGCGCTGCTGGCGCCCGACGCGCGCGAAGACCATATCCGGAAATTCGCCTGGTATGTCGAGGACTCGGAGCCTCTGCGCGCGGCCGCGATGGCCCCGCGCCTGCACAGGGCGCTCGATCAGATCCTGGGCGAGGGGCGCGTCCTGTTCCAGGACATGGCGCTGATCAAGCCGCCGCGGATCGGGTCGCCGAAGCCCTGGCACCAGGATGCCGCGTATTTCAGGGTCAGCGACCCGGGTCTCATCGTCGGCGTATGGATCGCGCTCGATGCCGCGCGCCGCGAGAATGGCTGCATGGAGGTGGTTCCCGGCTCGCATCTCGACGGGCCCGCGGTGCATCTGCCGCATGCGGACATGAACCAGTGCGAGATCCGCGCCGAGCATGTCCGGCTGGCCGATCGTGTCGCGATCGAGCTGGACCCGGGGGACGCGCTGATCTTCCACGCGTTGCTGCACCACTATACCGCGCCCAACCGGTCGGATCTGCGCCGCCGTGCGGTGCAGTTCCATTACCACCAGACCGGTCTGCGCTGGATGTCGCTCGAGGATCATCGTCGCCATTACCATGACGAGACCGGCGCCTATGCCGGTTGCACGGTGCAGAGCGTGCCGACCGTCCCGGGCAAGGAATTCGTCTACAAGGGCGGGCGTCAGCGGCCGGTGGTCGCGGTGCCCGGCTGGGAGTGATCGCCATGCGCCGCCTGGCGATGCTCCACACCGTGGCGATGCTTGTCGACCGCTTCAAGTCTGGGCTGACGGGCGCGGTGCCGGCGTCGGTCGATGTCGTGCACATGCTCGACGAGAGCCTTCTGCGCGACCTGATGCGCGACGGGCAGTCGCCGGGGATCGTGCGCCGGGTTGTCGGTCTCGCGACCCAGGCGGCCGATGCCGGCGCGGACCTGATCGTCTTCACGTGTTCCTCGACCTCGCCCGCGATCGATGTCGCGCGACAGGTCGTCGGCGTGCCCATCCTCAAGATCGACGATCCGATGGCCGCGCGCGCGGTCGAGACGGGCAGGCGGGTCGGCATCGTCTGCACGACGTCGAGCACGCGGGGGCCGAGCGAGGCGCTGATAAGGGCGCATGC
>JBIKXN010000493.1:0-2971 GCA_044355765.1 Alphaproteobacteria bacterium | reverse complement strand
ATTCGCCTTGGGGGCTGCGCGGTCGGGAAATCGTCTAGCGGCGCCCGAACCCGGGCATGCGCGGGCCCAGCACGATCGCCAGCGACCCCACGATCAGCACCAGCGCCGCGATCTCGGTGGCGCCGACGGGCTCGCCGATCACCAGCGCCGCGCTGAACACGCCGACGACGGGGATCATCAGCGTGCCGATGGACGCCACCGAGGCCGGGAAAACCTGCAGCACCCGCATCCACCCCCAGTGGCAGAAGATCATCGGCACGGTCGCGGCATAGAGCGCGCCCACGACGCCGCGCCAGCTCGGCGCATCGAGCCCCTCACGCAGCCAGCCATCGCCCTCCAGCACGGCCGATCCGATCAGGATCGGCAAACCGCCCAGCGCGAGTTGCCACGCGGTCAGCGGGAACGCACCCATCGTCCAGCGATGCCGCTTTACGGCGAGCGAGCCCGCCGCCCAGGCGACCGCCGCCCCGAGCATGAGCAGGCCGCCGAGCGGCGCAGCGCCGATGGCGGACGCCTCGCCGACCAGCAGGCAGGAGAGCCCCGCGAGACCGAGCGCAAGCCCCGCGGCCTTGGCGCGGGTGATCCGCTCGCCCAGCAGCGGCACCGCCAGCAACGTCGCCCAGAGCGGCATCGTGAAGGCGATGATCGCCGCCCGTCCGGACGCCATCAGCATCAGCCCGTAGGCCGAGCAGAGATGCCACACCGTGGTGTTGAACGCGGACGCCACCAGCAGCGGCACCAGATCGCGGCGCGGAATGGCGATGCGCTGGCCAGCGATCCGCGCGCAGGCGAACAGCCCGGCTCCACCGATCACGATGCACAATGCGCGGAAGCTCCAGGGCCGGAGATCCGTCACGGCCCATTTCATCAGCGGCCAGTTGATGCCCCAGAAGAACGTGAGCAGCCCAAGCAGGACGAAACCCGAGCGCGCGTCGCCGTGCTCGGCGACGGCTCCCGTCGCAGGAGCGCTCACGCGCCGCGCCGGATCTGGATCTCGAAGGCGCCGTCGATCTCGCGCGCGCCCTGGTACTCCAGCCCTTCGGTCTCGCACAGCGCCTGGATGTCGCGCGGCGCGCCCGGGTCGGTGGCGAGGATCGTCAATGCGCCGCCGGCCGGCATGTCGCGGATACGCTTGCGCACCCGCAGCACCGGCAGCGGGCAGGTCAGACCCTTAACGTCGAGCAGATCCGGCATGGCGGCAGAGGCTCCCTTCGCCTAGATAGTCGGGTGTCGCCCATGGCGGAGCTATACCGCAATGCCGTCGGCGTTGCGATCCAACTCGATGAACCCGGACGCGACATGGATGCATCCCTTCCCGCGCTACTGCCGCTGGCCGGCCTCGCGATCGGCTTCGCCTTCGGCGCGGTCACGGAGCGCAGCGGCTTCTGCACGATGGGTGCCGTCAGCGACTGGGCCGGGCTGGGCGACGCCACGCGGCTAAAGGCCTGGGCGCTGGCCGCCGCGACCGCCATCCTCGGCGCCCAGGCGCTCCATGCCGCCGGGCTCGTCGATCTCGGCGCGTCGATGCACGGGGGCGCGAGACTGGCGTGGGCAGGCAATCTTTTCGGCGGCGCGCTGTTCGGGGTCGGCATGACGCTGGCGGGCGGCTGCGCCAGCCGGACGCTTGCGCGCATCGGCGCGGGCAATCTCAAGTCGCTCGTCGTCGCGCTCGTCGTCGGCGTCGTCGCGTTCGCCGCCATGCGCGGCGTGCTGGCGCCGCTGCGCGCGCAGATCCTCGCCACGACGACGATCACGCTCCCGACCCCGCAATGGCTGCCCGATCTGGTCGGCCTTGGCGCCGTCGCGCCGCGGCTTGCCATAGCGGGCGTGGTCTGCGCGCTGCTCGCGCTCTGGGCGCTCGCCGACCGGCGCCTGCGCGCGCGCCCGGCGCTGCTGGGCGGCGCTGTGGCCGTCGGGACGCTTGTGGTCGCCGCCTGGGCCGCAACCGGCTGGGTCGGTCAGGACGAGTTCGATCCGGCGCCGCCGACATCGCTCAGCTTCGTCGCGCCGATCGGCGAGACGATCGCCTATGCGATGTTCGCGACCGGCAGCAATTTCACCTTCGCCGTCGCCACCTGCATCGGCGTCATCGCCGGAGCCGCCGCCTCGGCGCTGGCACGCGGAAGCTTCCGCTGGGAGGGCTTCACCAGCCGCGACGACCTCGTGCGTCACCTCTGGGGCGCGGCGGCGATGGGATGCGGCGCGGTCCTCGCCGGCGGCTGCTCGATCGGTCAGGGCGTCACCGGCGCGTCCACCTTGTCGCTGGGCGCCGCGCTCTCGGTCGCCGGCATGATCGGCGGCGGCGCGCTGGCTACAGCCTATCTCGCCGAGGGCAGCTGGCGCGCCGCGCTCGGTTCGCTGTACGCCTCGCGGCGCGGCTGACCCGTCCTGCGGGCTTGCCCCGGAGCGCGGCAAGCCGGAAACTGCGCCGCGTCTTCATCATCCAGGGCAGGACATGCACATGAACAGGATCGACCTCGCTGGCCGCAAGGCCGTGATCACCGGCGGCGCCCGCGGCATCGGGCTCGCGGCGGCCGAGCGCATGCTGCAATCAGGCGCCGAGGTCAGCCTCTGGGACATGGACGCCGCGGCGCTCGATGCGGCCGCGAAGCGCCTCGCCGGGATCGGCAAGGTCAACACCAGCGTCGTCGACGTCACCAGCGCCGCTTCGGTCACCGCGGCCGCCCAGTCCGCGATCGGCCAGATGGGGCAGGTCGACATCCTGGTGAACAACGCCGGCATCACCGGCCCCAACGTCACCGTCTGGGAGTACAGCCCGGAGGACTGGCGCAAGGTGATCGATGTCGACCTGACCGGACCTTTCCTCTGCGCGCGGGCCGTCGTTCCGATGATGATCGAACGCAACTACGGGCGCATCGTCAACATCGCGTCGATCGCTGGCAAGGAAGGCAATCCCAACGCCTCCGCCTATTCATCCGCGAAGGCCGGGCTGATCGCGCTGACCAAGTCG
>JBIKXN010000096.1:0-10034 GCA_044355765.1 Alphaproteobacteria bacterium | reverse complement strand
CAAGGGCGCGCCGAAGAACCGGCGTGTCATCGTCAGGCACGTGCCCGAGCCCGCATCGCAGCGCCTGCAGCTCGAGAAGGGCGACATCGACTTCGCCCGCAATCTGTCCAAGGACCAGATCGCGGCTGTCCGCAACGATCCCAACATCGCGATCGACACGGGCCGCAAGGGCTACATCCTCTATCTCGGACTCAACCAGAGGAACCCGATCCTGGCCAAGCCCGAGGTCCGCGAGGCGCTGAAATGGCTCGTGGACTATGACGGTCTGGAGAAGAACCTGCTCGCCGGCACCTATCTGCAGCACCAGTCCTTCCTGCCGCAGGGCTTTCCCGGCGCCATCGAGGACAAGCCCTACAAGCTGGACGTCGCGAAGGCGCGCGAACTCCTGGCCAAGGCCGGCCATCCCAACGGCTTCAGCGTGACGATGGACGTGCGCACCACCGCCCCCATCACCGACGTCGCCCAGGCCCTCCAGGCGACCTGGGCGCAGGCCGGTATCAAGCTCGAACTTCTCCCCGGCGATGGCCGCCAGACCCTGACCAAGTACCGGGCGCGCAACCACGACATCTTCATCGGCTCCTGGGGGCCGGACTATTTCGATCCCCACACGAACGCCCAGACTTTCGGCATGAACGAGGACAACGGCGACAACGCGGCGTCGAAGACCTTGGCATGGCGCAACGCCTGGGAGATCCCGGCGATGACCCGGACGATCTCGGAAGCGGTGCTCGAGCGCGACCCTGCGAAGCGCGTCGCGACCTACGAGGCCGCGCAGCGCGAGCATCAGCGCACCTCGCCCTTCGTGATCATGTTCCAGCAGATCGAGGTCGCGGCGCGTCGCCGCAACGTCAACGGCTTCGAGCTCGGCATCATGTCGGACATGAACACCTTCGCCGCAATCACCAAGAACTGAGTCCTGGCCGGCGCCGGGCTTCGCGCCCGGCGCCGGTCCCGGCCCATCGCACTTGACCTTCGCCAGAACGACGCGGCTTTTCGCCCGGGAGATCACCGCAGTCGCGGTGACGTTCCTCGGGCTTCTGGTCGTCACCTTCTTCATCGGCCGCGTCGTGCCGATCGATCCCGTGCTGGCGGCGGTCGGCGACCGGGCACCCGCCGAAGTCTACGAGCGGGTCAAGACCGAGCTCGGGCTCCACCTGCCGCTCTACGAGCAGTTCTGGATCTATCTCAAGAAGATCGCCCAGGGCGATCTCGGCCGCTCCGTTCTCACCTCCAACGCCGTACTCACGGATATCGGCCGCGTATTTCCGGCGACGCTGGAGCTGGCGACGCTCGGGACGATCATCGGCGTGTCGATCGGCGTCCCGGCGGGCGTGCTGGCCGCGGTGCATCGCGGGACCTGGATCGACCAGGTGGTCCGCGTGGTCGGGCTGTTCGGGTTCTCGGTCCCGGTCTTCTGGCTCGGCCTGATGGGACTGCTCGTGTTCTACCGGATCCTGGGCTGGACCAGCGGGCCGGGCCGGCTCGGCGTCGCCTTCGACGATATCGTCGATCCGATCACCGGGATGATCCTGCTCGACGCGGCGCTGCGCGGCGAGTGGGAGGTCTTCCGCAACGCGTTCTCGCATCTCATCCTTCCGGCGAGCGTGCTGGGCTATTTCAGCCTCGCCTATGTCAGCCGCATGACGCGCAGCTTCATGCTCGAGCAGTTGCGGCAGGAATATGTCACGACGGCGCGGGTGAAGGGCCTGAGCGAGCGACGCGTCGTCTGGCGGCACGCGCTCGGCAACGCGATGGTTCCGCTGATCACCGTGATCGCGCTCAGCTACGCCAATCTGCTCGAGGGATCGGTCCTGACCGAGACCGTGTTCGCCTGGCCCGGGCTCGGCCGCTACATCACGAACTCGCTTCTCAACGCCGACATGAACGCGGTCCTCGGTGGGACGCTGGTCGTGGGCGCGGTGTTCATCGGCCTCAACATGCTGGCGGACATCCTGTACCGCATCGTCGATCCGCGGGCGCGCTGACGATGGACGCGCGCGCCTGGCTGCTCGCTCCGACCCCTGGTTCGCGCCTGCAGTCGCGTCTGGGCCAGGCCTATCTGCGCTGGCTCGCCTTCCGAGCCAATCCGCTGGCCTGCGTCGGTCTCGCGATCGTCGTGGCGCTTCTGCTGGCGGCTCTGCTCGCGCCCGTGATCGCCACCCACGATCCGTTGGCGCAATCCCTGCCGCGTCGCCTGCTGCCGCCGTCCGCCGAGCATTTCTTCGGCACCGATGCGCTGGGCCGCGACATCTTCAGCCGTGTCGTCCACGGCGCCCGCATCACCCTGGTGGTCGTCCTGCTGGTCGTGGTCACCGTGGGGCCGATCGGGTTGCTGGTCGGCACCACAGCCGGCTATGCGGGGGGAGCGCTCGACACGATCCTGATGCGCGTGACCGACATCTTCCTGGCCTTCCCGCGGCTGATCCTGGCGCTGGCCTTCGTCGCCGCGCTCGGGCCGGGTATCGAGAACGCGGTGATCGCGATCGCGCTGACGGCCTGGCCGCCCTATGCGCGCGTCGCCCGCGCCGAGGCGCTGGTGATCCGCAATGCCGACTACATCGCCGCCGTGCGTCTGCAGGGCGCGTCGCCGGTGCGCATCGTGCTCAGGCACGTCATGCCGCTCTGCGTGCCATCGCTGATCGTGCGCTCGACGCTGGACATGGCGGGCATCATCCTGACCGCCGCCGGTCTCGGTTTCCTCGGTCTCGGCGCCCAGCCGCCGCTGCCCGAATGGGGAGCCATGATCGCGACCGGCCGCGAGTTCATCTTCGACCAGTGGTGGGTGGCGACCGCACCCGGGATCGCGATCTGCGTCGTGGCGCTGGGCTTCAACCTGCTCGGGGACGGCTTGCGCGACGTCCTCGATCCCAAGCAGGGGCAGTGACCATGGACGAGGAACCGCTGCTCGACGTCGCCGACCTGCATGTGCGCTTCCGGACGCGCACCGGAACCGTCGAGGCGGTGCGCGGCCTTTCCTTCGCGCTTGGTCGCGAGAAACTGGGCATCGTCGGCGAGTCGGGCTCGGGGAAGTCGATGACCGGCCGCGCCGTTCTCGGCCTCGTACCGGCGCCCGGCGAGGTGACCGCGGCGCGCCTCGCCTTCAAGGGCCAGGACCTGCGCGGCCTCGGGGAGCCAGGCATGCGCGCCCTGCGCGGTCGACGCATCTCGATGGTCCTGCAGGATCCGAAATTCTCGCTCAACCCGGTGATGCGCGTCGGCGACCAGATCGCCGAGGCCTATCGCCAGCACCACCGTGTCGACCGCAGCGACGCCCGTGCGCGCAGCATCGCGATGCTCGAGCAGGTGCGCATCCGCGATCCGCGCCGCGTCTACGACCTCTATCCGCACGAAGTGTCGGGCGGCATGGGCCAGCGCATCATGATCGCGATGATGCTGATCCCCGAACCCGACGTGATCATCGCCGACGAGCCCACGTCGGCGCTCGACGTCACCGTTCAGATGCAGGTGCTGGCGATCCTCGACGACCTGGTCACGCAGCGCGGCATGGGGCTGATCTTCATCAGCCACGACCTTGCGCTGGTCGGGTCGTTCTGCGACCGCGTGCTGGTGATGTATGGCGGGCGGGTCATGGAGACTCTGGCGGCGCGCGATCTCGCATCCGCGACGCATCCCTATACGCGGGGTCTGCTGTCCTGCCTGCCTAGGCTCGAGCATCCCGCGGCGAGGTTGCCGACGCTCGCCCGCGATCCGTCATGGATGGGGCCATGACCGGGACGGAGCCCGCGATCCGCGTGCGCGGCCTCGATGTCCGTTTCGGCGACGTCCACGCGGTGCGGGGGGCGGATTTCGACGTGGCGGCGGGCGAGAGCTTCGGTCTGGTGGGAGAGTCGGGGTCGGGCAAGTCGACCGTGCTGCGCGCTCTGTCCGGTCTCAATCCGGACTGGTCCGGGGGGGTCGAGATCCTGGGCGAGCGCCAGGGGCGTCGCCGTGCGCGCGCCTTCCATCGTGCCGTGCAGATGGTGTTCCAGGACCCGTTCGGCAGCCTGCATCCCCGTCATACGGTGGATCGGGCGCTCGCCGAACCGCTCGCCATCCACGGGCTCGGCGACGCCGAGGCGCGCATCGAACGCGTGCTGGCGGAGGTCCAGCTCGGGCCAGGCTTCCGCTTCCGCTACCCGCATCAATTGTCCGGTGGCCAGCGCCAGCGCGTCGCCATCGCGCGGGCGCTGATCGTCGAGCCCAGGATCCTGCTGCTGGACGAACCAACCTCGGCGCTCGACGTCTCGATCCAGGCCGAGGTCCTGAACCTGCTCGCCGATCTGCGTCGCAGCCGCGGTCTCACCTATGTTCTGGTCAGCCACAACCTCGCCGTCGTCGGCCATATGTGCGCGCGGGTGGCGGTCATGAACGCCGGCAGGATCGTGGAGGAGACCACCACCGAGGCGCTGCGCGCCGGCACGCCGCGCGAGGCGTATACGCGCCAGCTGCTGGTCGCCAGCCGCGGCTACGACCGGGCCGCGGCTGCGGCGTTCCGCAGCTTCGACTGACGGCGTTCAGTCCCGATCCGGGACGCGGGGATCCAGCGCGTAATAGTCGCCCTTGTCGTCGGCGAAGATCTGAGAGGCGGTCGCGAGGCCAGTGGGCGCGTCGAGCGTTCCCGCGGCGACCGAGATGCGCGTCGCGCCGTGACGCTGCCAGAACAGGGACGAGCCGCAGAGCCGGCAGAACCCGCGGCGCGCGATGTCCGAGGACCGGAACCAGACGAGGCCCGCGTCGGCGGTCAGCGATAGATCCTCCGTCGCGAGCTCGGTATAGGCGCCGGCATGGCCGTGCCAGCGACGGCATTGGCCGCAATGGCAGACGACGACGGGACGCAGCCTGCCGCGCAGCGCGAACCGCACCGCCCCGCAGAGGCAGCCGCCCGCGACGACGCCGTCAGCTGCGCTGACGGCCGCCATTGGCGTCGAAGAGGGGCGTCATATGGATCTGCGCCGGCCGCACCTGTTCGAAGATCTGGATCTCGAACCGCGCGCCGTCGACGGCATGCGCAGCGTCGACATAGCCCATGGCCATGCTCTTGCCGGCCCAGTGCGCGTAGCCGCCGGAGGTCACCTGTCCGACCGACTTGCCGTCCTTGAGAATCGATTCGTAGCCGACGACCTCGACGTCGGTGTCGACGACCAGCGGCACGAGGCGCCGCGACGGCGGCGTGGCGCGGTCCGCGAGCGCGGCGTCGCGGCCGACGAAATCGGGCTTGTCGTAGGCGACGAAGCGGTCGAGGCCGCTTTCGACCGGCGTGTAGTCGGGACGGAACTCGCGCAGGAATGCGCCATAGGCCTTCTCCAGCCGGAGCGACATCAGCGCGCGGTTACCGAAATGGCGCAGGCCGAGATCGGCGCCGGCCTCGACCAGGGCTTCGTGCAGCGCCAGCTGGAAATCCGGCGTCACCCAGATCTCGTAGCCCAGATCGCCGGTGTAGCTCGCCCGGACGACGATCGCGGGCACCATGCCCACGGCCATCTCGCGCACCGCGAAGAAGCGGAACGCGGCGTTCGACACGTCCTCGCGCACCAGGCGCTGCAGCAGCGCGCGCGACTTCGGACCGGCGATCATGAAGCCGGTCAACGCGCCCGGCATCGGCCGGACCGTCACGCCGAGAGGGATGCCGATGCGCTCGAACCAGCGCATATGGAACACCTCGGCCGCGCCGGAGCCGATCATCAGGAAGCGTTCGGCTGACAACCGGGCCAGCGAGAAATCGCCCATCACCGTGCCGCGCTCGTTGAGCATCGGCGCGAGCACCATCCGGCCGGGCTTCGGGATGCGCGCGGCGAGGACGCGGTCGAGCCAGGCTTCGGCGCCTGGGCCCACGATCTCGTATTTCCCGAAGCCGGAGATCTCCATGATCCCGACGTCGTTGCGCACCGCAAGGCACTCCTCGCGCACGACCGGGAAGGCGTTCGAGCGCCGGTAGGTCGGCGTCTCCACGGCCTCGGTTCCCGGCGGCGCGTACCACAGCGCGGTCTCGAGGCCGAAGGACGCGCCGAACACGGCGCCGCGGGCCTTGAGCCGGTCATAGACAGGCGTGCGCCGCAGCGGGCGCGCCGCTGGCAGTTCCTCGTTCGGGAATGCGATGCGGAAACGCCGCTGATAGTTCTCCTGCACCTTTATATGCGTGTAGCGCGGCGTGGCGTAGCTGCCGAAGCGCGCGACGTCCATGGCGAAGAGATCCGCGCCCGGTTCGCCATGCGCCATCCAGCGCGACAGCGCGAGGCCGACGCCGCCGCCCTGCGCGAAGCCGGCCATGACGCCGCAGGCGCTCCAGAAATTGCGCAGACCGCGCACCGGACCGACCAGCGGATTGCCGTCGGGCGCGAAGGTGAAGGGGCCGTTGACCGTCTTCTTGATCCCCGCGCGCCCGATCGCCGGGAAATGCCGGAACCCGATCTCCAGATGCGGGCTGAGCCGCTCGAGGTCGTCGGGCAGCAGCTGCATGTTGAAGTCCCAGGGCGTCGTTTCGGGCGACCATACGCGGCAGTCGCGCTCGTAGGTCCCCATCAGCATGCCCTTGCCTTCCTGGCGCATGTAGATCTCGCCGGAATAGTCGGTGGTCGGCAGGATCTCGCGGTCCAGCGCCTTCACCTCGGGCATCTCCTCGGTGACGATGTACATGTGTTCCATCGCCAGGACCGGCAGATCGATGCCGACCATGCGGCCGACCTCGCGCGCCCAGAGCCCGGCCGCGTTGACGACGTGCTCGGCGATCACGTCGCCCTTGTCGGTGACGACGCGCCAGGATCCGTCGGGACGCTGGTGCAGTTCCTTGACCATGGTGAAGCGATGGACCTCGGCCCCGGCCTTGCGGGCCGCGATCGCATAGGCCTGGGTGACGCCGTTGGGGTCGACATGGCCGCCATCCTTGCGCCACAGCGCGCCGAGGAACTCCGACGGCTCGATCAGCGGATTGAGCTTCTGCGCCTCCTGCGGCGAGATCAGCTCCATCTCCAGGCCCAGATAGCGTCCGCGGCTGTACATCATGCGGATGTTGTCGAGCACGGTCTGGTTGGCGGCCACGACCATGTTGCCCGTGGCGTGGATGCCGCAGGACTGGCCGGAGATCGCCTCGATCTCGCGATAGAGATCGATCGTGTATTTCTGAAGCTTCGAGACGTTGGCGTCGGAATTGTAGGTGTGGACGCTCGCCGCCGCGTGCCAGGTCGAGCCGGATGTCAGCTCGTGCTTTTCCAGCAGCATGACGTCGGTCCAGCCGATCTTGGTCAGATGGTAGAGGACGCTGGCCCCGACGACGCCGCCGCCGATCACGACGGCGCGCACATGTGATTTCATCGCTTCGATTCCCTTCGTTCGCGACGCGATCATGGAGCAGATTTCCCCGGCGCGGAAAGGGTTTCGACGGCTTTGTCCGCGCGAGGACCCCGCGACAACGCGGCCGCTATGGGCTACGCTGCCGCCCCATCGAATCGAACAGCCACGGAACCGACATGTCCGACGAACTCGACCTCAACGCGCTCGGTGACGACGACCTCGTGCAGCAGATGCACGACGATCTCTACGACGGTCTCAAGGAGGAGATCGAGCAGGGCGTGCGGATCCTGCTGGGGCGGCGATGGACCCCTTACGACGTGCTGACCAAGGCGCTCGTGGAGGGGATGCGGATCGTCGGCGAGGATTTCCGCGACGGCATCCTGTTCGTGCCGGAAGTGCTGATGTCGGCGAACGCGATGAAGGCCGGAATGGCGATCCTGCGGCCGCTGCTCGTCGAGACCGGCGCTCCCAAGATCGGCAAGATGGTGATCGGGACCGTCAAGGGCGACATCCACGACATCGGCAAGAACCTGGTCTGCATGATGATGGAGGGGGCCGGGTTCGAAGTCGTCGACCTGGGCATCAACAACGCGGTCGAGAAATATCTGGCCGCGATCGAGGAGCACAAGCCGGACATCCTCGGCATGTCCGCGCTGCTGACGACGACGATGCCCTACATGAAGGTCGTGATCGACACGCTGCGCGAGAAGGGCATGCGCGACGACTACATCGTCCTGGTCGGCGGGGCACCGCTCAACGAGGATTTCGCGCGCCAGATCGGCGCGGACGCCTATTGCCGCGACGCGGCGGTGGCGGTCCAGACCGCCAAGGACCTGATCGCGCGCCGGCACAACCGCCAAGCCGCGGGATGAGCGCGCCAGCCGAGGGGCCGCCACGCACGCTGGTCGTCGCCTGCGGCGCGCTTGCGCGCGAGATGCTGGCGATCACCGCGCTCAACGGCTGGACCCATGTCGATCTCGAGTGCCTGCCGGCCATCCTGCACAACACGCCGGCGCGGATCCCCGAAGCGGTCGCGGCCAAGCTCGCCGCCGCGCGCGATCGCTATGCGCGGATCCTCTGCCTCTACGGCGATTGCGGTACCGGCGGCGCGCTCGACCGGGTGCTGGCGGCTGCCGGCGTCGAACGTATCCCCGGGGATCATTGCTACGCCTTCTACGCCGGGCTCGAGGAATTCGCCGCGCTCCACGACGCCGAACCGGGGACCTTCTATCTCACCGACTATCTGGTCCGTCATTTCGAGGCGCTCGTGATACGCGGCCTCGGTCTCGACCGTCATCCCGAGTTGCTGCCCGACTATTTCGGCAATTACCGGCGCGTCGTCTATCTGGCGCAGACCGAGGATCGCGACCTCGACGCGCGCGCCGCCGCCGCGGCCGCGCGACTGGGACTCGCGTTCGAGATCCGTCGCACCGGTCTCGGCGGGATCGCGCGCTTCGTCGCCGACAAGACACTGGGGGAGGGGGCCGCGTGGCGCAGCTGACGGTCATCTACTGGCGGGACATTCCGGCCCAGGTCATCGTGCGCGCCGGTCGCGCCAGCGCCAAGCGGGAGCTGCCCGCGCGTTTCCAGGAGGCGATCGACCGCGCCGCCATGCGGGGCGGCGCGCGCGACACCGACTCCTATCTTGCGGAGTGGCGCCGCGCCGATCCGGTCGCATGCGGCGACGATCTCGAGGCCGCCGTCGCGCGCGCCGCCGCCGACCTGGAAGCGGCCTATGACGACGCGCGTCTGGCGGCGCTCGTCGCCGGCGGCGGTCGCGCCGGAGGCTGAGGGGCTGCAGGTGGACGAAAATCTCGTCGTCTTCACGCCGTCGGGCAAGCGCGGACGTTTCGCCGCCGGCACCACATTGCTGGAGGCCGCGCGCGCGCTCGGCGTCGATCTCGACTCGGTTTGCGGCGGGCGCGGCATCTGCGGACGCTGCAAGGTCGATATCGGCGAAGGGAGCTTTCCCAAGCTGGGGCTGGACTCGCGGGCAGCGCATGCCGGGCTGCGGGAGGCGGCGGAGCTGCGCTACGGCGAGCGGCGCGGCGGCATCTCGCCGGTCCGCCGCCTCGGGTGCCAGGCCCGCATCTGCGGCGACGTTCTCGCCGACGTGCCGCCGGAAAGCCAGATCCATCGCCAGGTCGTGCGCAAGCGCGCCGACACCCGCGCGATCGCTATCGATCCGGTCGTCCGGCTCCATTACGTCGAGGTCGCCGAACCGGACATGCACGATCCGGCGAGCGACTATCGGCGGTTGTGCGACGCGCTGCGCGCGCAATGGGGGCTCGACGGATTGCACGCCGCGCTGCCCGTGCTCGCGGGGCTGCAGGCCGCCTTGCGGGCGGGGCAGTGGAAGGTCACGGCGGCGGTCCGCCTCGGTCGCGAGTTGGTGGCGGTGTGGCCAGGGCTGCGCGAACGCGCGCATGGAGTGGCGATCGATGTCGGATCGACGACGATCGCCGCCCATCTCTGCGACCTCGCCACAGGCGAGGTGCTCGGTTCGGCGGGCATCATGAATCCGCAGATCCGGCTGGGCGAGGATCTGATGAGCCGGGTGTCCTACGCGATGATGCATCCCGGCGGCGCCGGCGAACTGACCGCGCTCGTCCGCGGCGCGTTGCGCATGCTTGCCGAGGAGGTCGGGCGCGATGCTGGCGTGGCGCCGGCGGACATCGTCGAGGCGACCGTGGTCGGAAACCCGATCATGCACCACCTGCTGCTCGGGCTGGATCCCACGGAACTCG